>CAMCXV010000017.1 GCA_945883665.1 Rickettsia typhi
TCCACACAAAGTGATACATTATCCGAAAAACATGATGACTATTACGCCTTAATTCCATAGTAAGATTTTTTATAATAGGCTAACGCCTATTATAACGCTATCCAGCTCGGGAGCAAGCTCCCGAGATTTCCGCTATGCGGGTTAAATAAAGTGAATGTAAACGGTGGTTCAGTGGCTATTGGTCATCCAATTGGTGCTAGTGGCGCTAGAATTTTAGTAACTTTATTACATGAAATGCGTAAGAGATCGTCAAGAAAAGCTCTTGCTACTTTATGTATCGGCGGTGGTATGGGTATCGCTATGTGTCTTGAGAAAGCATAAAAAACAGGCGCTGTATTATACTCTACTTCTATTGAAAATCCAAGTAAGTCATATTCAAACTCAGAAAGAAAAGATGGTTATGCTCTAAACCAAATCTACAAGCCCGTCTTTTTGCAATATCTAAAAACCCCTTATCTTTTAAATCTGTAAATTAATATTAAGTATATGAATTTCCATAACGCTAGAAAGCTTTTTCCACTTAACTTCTCAAGCAGCTTCTTTTATAATTAATTTAATATTCAGTTCAGCAAAAACATCCAACAAAGCTAGCGTCAATTCTTCGATCATTTGATCGGTGTGAGCTGGTGTGGGAGTGATTCTTAACCTCTCCGTTCCCCTTTGTACAGTTGGAAAATTTATATTTTGAACAAAAATACTATGTCTATCAATTAACAATTTTGAAGCTAATCTTGTTTTTTCCGGATCACCAATTATTATAGGAATAATATGACTTTCATTATTATAAAATCCAATACCCGCTTTTTTAAAAGATTTTTTTACTTTTGCCACTACCTCTTGATGTTTCAGTCTCTCTACATCCGAATTTTTAAGATACATAATACTAGCCTTTGCAGCAGAAGTAATTAAAGGCGGAAGAGATGTAGTGAAAATAAATCCACTAGCAGTTAATCTGATAGCATCTATTACATTTTTATTTCCCGCTATATAGCCACCAATAACTCCATAAGCTTTAGCTAATGTTCCTTGGATAATATCTATTTTATCCTCAAAACCCAACATATTAGCAATTCCTGCTCCTCTTTTGCCATATAAACCCACACTATGAACTTCGTCAATATAAGTCATAGCATTATATTTTTCGGCAAGTGAACAAATTTCTTTTATAGGAGATATTTGACCATCCATAGAATAAGCCGACTCAAACGCTATAACTTTAGGTTTGTTAATGTCAACTAATTTTAAAAGTTCTTCCAAATGGGCAATATTTAGATGTTTATAAATATGTTTCTCGTTTTTTGAGTTTCTAATTCCAGCAACCATAGATGCGTGATTAAGCTCGTCTGAGAAAAAAACTAGGTCAGGTATAATTTTTGCCAAAGAAACTAAACTAGCTTCGTTAGAAACATAGCCAGAAGTAAAAACTAATGCCGATTCTTTTGTATGTAAATCGGCAATTTCATTTTCTAATTCTTCAATAGAGTAGTTATTACCTCCAATATTCCTAGTGCCACCAGAACCAACTCCATTATCAGATAACGCCTTTGATGCAGCTTCCAAAACAACAGGATGCTGGCTCATGCCAAGATAATCATTTATACACCACATTGTGATAGTTTTATTTCTATCTTCACCCCACAAAGCTTTTGGAAATTCACCAGCTTTTCTTTGCAAACCTATAAAATTTCTATATCTTCCCTCTGTTTTTATCTGGTTAATTTGATTTACAAAGGCGGCTTGGTAATTATACATTTTTTTCTCTATTTATAAACTTTCTCACTATACAATAAATAAAATACTTTAGAAATAATTAATTTTCAATTATTTCTAAAAATCAATATTATGCTTCATGAGATAATTAAATTCTGCTCCTAGGATAAAAATCATATTGACTATATAGAAGAAAATCAAGGTTACTATTATACTTCCTAAAGATCCATAAATTATATCTAATTGATTATAATAGACCAAATATGTGGATAATAAATAGCCACTTAGAACCCATAAAAATACACTGAGTAACGCTCCTGGAATCACCTCTAAGAATTGAAGTTTTATGTTTGGAATTAGATAATACAAAGAACATACAGTAAAAAAGAGAGACAAAAATATCAAAAAATATCTAGAAAGATTTAATATAGTTTTATAATCTTGTATTAAATTCATAAATTGAGGTATTTTTTGCAAGCCAATAGGAATTATAATAAGCAATAACATAGCTAAACATATAACAGTACTTATAAACAAAAACTGAGCAATACTTAACATTCTTCTTAAAAAATAATTAGGAGGAGATGTAATTTCATATACACGATTTAAAATAGTTCTCAAACATTCTACAAAAGAAGAAGATGTCCACAAACTCCCTATAATAGCAAGAGTTAAAAGGCCTTGTGGCGGGGTAGTTATTAGCTCTTTTACTCTTGTTCTAATTGAATCAATAGATTGGGCAGGCATATTTTCAAGAGCAAGTTGAATAAATTTTTCTCCAATCTCTGAAGCACCAAAAAACCCCGTAAAGGCCAAAATGAAGATAAAAAATGGAAAAATGGAAAGTAATACCATAAATGACATATAACCAGAATGCTCGATACCATCATGGTTTATCATCCTAATTACTGATTTATACAAATTAACAATAATTTTTTTCATTTAAGTACAATAAGATTCAATAATATTAAGTATTTTAGGTATATAGATTTTGCTTAAAATTTTCAATATTTTTAGCGTTATCATTCTAAAAATTCATTTATTTCAAATTATTAAAAAAATTTTAAATAAATATCTTGTACGACAATAAATTTCGTGATACAAATAAAATAATATTATAAAAAATATAATTTATATTAACTAACTAAAATTTAGCAGAGAAGTTTTATGGCTCGCAAAAATGATTTTATAGAAGAAATTGATAAATTACTTGGTGTAAGAATATATTACTTAAGATTAGCAAAAGGATTTTCTCGTCAACAATTAGCAAAACTTATTGGTGTAACTCATCAACAATTGCAAAAATACGAAAAAGGTAATAACAAAATATCTATAGGTAGATTAGTGTTAATAGCAAAAGCTTTAGATAAAAATTTAGCTTATTTTTATGAAGAATTATGCCCATCAGGTAATAATAATGAAGCATTAATTACTAATCATCAACGTATGTGCATTGAGGTTTCTCGTAATTTCATGAAGATTGAAAGCGCAGAACATCAAAATGCTGTTAATACACTTGTAAAATCTTTAGCAAAAAACAAGGCAGCTTAAAGAAGAATTTTAACTGTATATTAACTATATTAACTATATTAACGTATGATACCCACTTCATAACAATGGATCTATAAAAAATAATTGTTCAAAAATAACCTCTAGCAAAAAATAATAAAATTTTGTTACTAAAATATTTCGATGATTGATTTTCCTAATATTAATCCCATAATAGTTTCTATTGGACCTTTTGCAATCTCTTGGTACTCTCTTGCTTATGTAGTTGGAATTTTGCTAGGCTGGTATTATGCTAATAAATTGACCATAATCTCTCCTTTTGGTATTAACAAAAACCATATTGAAAATTTTGTTAGCTGGTCCATTATTGCCATTATTATTGGTGGCAGACTCGGCTATGTTTTATTTTACGATCCGCAAAAATACTTATCAAATCCTATTGAAGTTTTTAAAACATACGAAGGTGGCATGTCTTTTCATGGCGGAATATTTGGTATTGGTATAGCTAGCTATTTATATTGCAGAAAAAATCATATTAATTTTCTTGCTTTCGTAGATATTCTAGCCGTAGTATCGCCAATTGGTCTTTTTTTAGGAAGATTAGCAAATTTTATTAATGCAGAATTATATGGCAGAACGACTGATGTTTCTTGGGCAGTAATTTTTCCTTATAGTGATAATATTCCAAGGCATCCCAGCCAATTATATGAAGCATTCTTAGAAGGTTTTATGCTGTTCTGGATAATGATGTATTTTTCTTACAGAACTAAATCTCTATCAAATCCTGGTAGAATGCTTGGTATATTCTTAATTTTTTACGGTATTTTCAGAGCTTTTATTGAATTTTTTAGAGAACCAGATATTAAAATTGGTTTTATCCTAAAATATTTTACTTTGGGTCAGTTATTATGTATACCAATGATTCTAATTGGTATTTACTTATTAGCTCATAGCGCTAAACATATTACTAAAAATGGCAATAGACTACAAAATAAGATCAATCATTAAAGATTTTGGTCATATTAAAATTGATGACATGATGAGAGAAGTGTTATCAATCAATCCTAATTCATATTATAGATCTAAAACTTCAATTGGAATAGAAGGTGATTTTATTACATCTCCTGAAATTTCTCAACTTTTCGGTGAAACCATTGGATTTTGGGTAATAAATAAATGGCAAGAATTAGGATGCCCTAAAAAATTTGCTTTAATTGAGCTAGGACCCGGACAAGGAATATTAATGCGTGATTTAATGCGTGTAGCTAAATTAGCACCAGAATTTACTCAAGCTGTTGAGATTTATCTTTATGAAATAAATCAAAATTTTATAAAAAAGCAAAAAAACAATCTTTCTTTTGTAAACCAAAAAATATCTTGGTTTAATGATATTAATAAACTTCCTCTAATGCCATCTATTATAATTAGCAATGAATTTTTTGACGCCCTACCAATAAAACAATATATAAAAAGTCGTAATAGATGGTATGAATCAGTACTAATATGCGATCCCTTAGATGGTATGCTTAAGTTTGATAAAATAGAATTAAATAAATCTTTATTTAATCAATTAAATCTTGATCATAAAAATGCTCAAGATGGGGCATTAATAGAAGAATCTGCTGAATCTTTAGAATTAATGCGTAAAATAGCAGTTCATTTAGTAAAATTTAATGGTGCTTGCTTAACTATCGATTATGGCTATAATATCGATCTATTTGAACGTAGCAGAAATCATTATAATTCTACTTTGCAAGCAATAAAAAATCATCAATATATATCAATCATTGACTCTCTTGGCGATGCAGATCTTAGCGCTCATGTCGATTTTAACGCCCTCAAAAATGCTGTTATAGAAAAAAATATTAAAAATGTTACTATTTCTTCTCAACATAATTTTTTAGTTCAACATGGTATAATTATCCGTCAAAAAAATCTAAAAAATCAATCTTCAGAAGATTATGATGCAATTTTAGATAACCAACTTTATCGACTTATTTCTAAAAAACAGATGGGAGAGATGTTTAAAGTAATGGAATATACATCTCATTAAACAATAATTACATTGCGAATCACTCAAACTCTAACAATACCTGAGCACTTGCAACATTATCTAATTCCTTTACAAATATTTTAGCTATTTTACCAATACGCTCAGATGTAATGATATTTTCCATTTTCATAGCTGTTAGCACTATTAAATCCTGTCCTAAAACAACTTCTTCACCAACTTTAACATTGATAGATACTATTTGACCAGCAAGAGGTGCTGTTAGCTCTACTACTCCTTCAGTATCATCACGCACTGTCATAAGAGATTCAAGCTCGGACATTCTAGGGGATCGAACATAGGTATTAACTGTAATGCCAGAATGAGTAAGCCTATAACCGGTTGGAATATCAACAATTTTTACATTAACTTTCTGACCGGTAATAATAGCTGAAAAAAGATGACTTCCTAAAGTCCAATTACTATTAATAGTAATTCTACTTGTTCCATATCTAATATTATACCCATCTTTTACTTGTTTTACCATTATGGGATATTGATCTTTATCAATAGAAACAACCCATCTAGTACCAATTTTATGAGCTTGATTACTAATTTGATCTCCAATAGAAGAAGCTCTTTTTTGTTCTGTAAGATAAACATAAATTGCTGTAGCTAAAAACACTTCACTTATTTCTGAAGTAAGATTTGCTCCTGAAAAACCACCTGGATATTCCTCATCAATAAAACCAGTATGAATATCACCAGATATAAATTTTGGATGATTAATAAGAGCTTCAAGAAAGCTAATATTATGAGATATACCTTGAATGATAAATGAACTAAGAGACTGGCTCATAAGATCTATAGCCCCCTGTCTAGTTTCACTGTAAGTACATAATTTTGCGATCATAGCATCATAAAACATACTTACTTCACCACCTTGACCTACTCCGCTATCAATACGAATATTGGGGTTTTTTGGAGGAACTTTATAATCTAATATTCTACCACTAGATGGTAAAAATCCACGCGATGGATCTTCAGCACAAATTCTTGATTCAATTGCCCAGCCAGTCAATTTTACATCTTCTTGTGTAAAAGAAAGCTTCTCACCAGCGGCAATTTTAATCATTTGCTCTACTAGATCATATCCCGTAACAAGTTCAGTAACTGGATGTTCTACCTGAAGGCGTGTATTCATTTCAAGAAAATAATATGTTCTATCTTTATCCATCATGAACTCAACTGTACCAGCTGAGTAATATCCAACTTTTTTTGAAAGAGCAACAACCTCAGAATACATTTTCTGTCTGGTTTTTTCATCTAAAAAAGAACTAGGAGATTCTTCAATAACTTTTTGATGATAACGTTGAATTGAACATTCTCTTTCCCCAAGACATACAGCATTACCATATTGATCAGCTAAAAGCTGTATTTCAATATGACGTGGGGCGATAATTAATTTTTCAATAAATACTCTGCCATCACTGAAACTATTTTGAGCCTCAAACCTAGCTGATTGATAAGCTTTTTCCATCTCTTTAGGATTTTTTACTACCCTCATACCACGACCACCACCACCAGCAGCAGCTTTTATTATTACTGGAAACCCTATCTGTTCTGCAATTTCTATAGCTTGGTCAACATTATTAATTGTTCCCATGTAACCAGGAACAGTGCTAACCCCTGAATCAATAGCAATTTTTTTAGCTTCAATTTTATCGCCCATGATTTTTATTACTTTAGCACTTGGACCGATAAGAGTAACACCCTCTCTCTTTAATACATTAGCAAAATTAGCATTTTCTGATAAAAATCCATATCCTGGATGCACAGCATCTGCTCCGCTTTCTCTAATTGCTGCAATAATATTTTTTATCGACAAATAACTTTCTGTAGCTGGTGAATTTCCAATATAATAAGCTTCATCTGCATATTGAACATGTTGTGAATTAGTATCTGCTTCTGAATATACAGCTACAGATTTTATACCCATTTTTTGTAGGGTTTTCATAATTCTAAGAGCAATCTCACCACGATTAGCAACAAGAACTTTTTCAAATAATGGTTTTTCAATCATAAATAGTTTGTATCTTTATTATTTATTACTCCACAGAAACAACTTTTTACAATGGCAAGTTATCATGTTTTTTCCAAGGTCTTACCAATGATTTACTACGTAAATACTTAAGGGATTTACATATTCTCCATCTTGTATTTTGAGGTTTAATAATATCATCAAGATAACCTCTTGATGCCGCAACAAAAGGAGGTGTAATTGTCTCTTTATAATTTGCTATTATCTCTTTTTTCTTTTCTGGATCTTTGCATTCTTCTCTAAAAATAATCTCTGCAGCTCCTTCTGCACCCATAACGGCAATTTCTGAATTAACCCAAGCATAGTTATTATCACCACGTAAATGCTTTGAATTCATAACAATATAAGCACCACCATAAGCTTTTCTAGTAATAACCGTAATTTTGGGAACAGTAGCTTCCGCATAAGCATAAAGCAATTTAGCCCCATGCTTTATTATGCCATTAGTTTCCTGCTCAACTCCTGGAAGAAAACCAGGAACATCAACTAATGTTACTATTGGAATACTAAAAGCATCACAAAATCTAATAAATCTAGCAGCTTTTCTTGAAGCATTTATATCTAAACAACCAGCTAAATTAAGGGGTTGATTTGCTACAAAACCAACTGGATTACCTTCCATATAACCAAAGCCAATAATAATATTTTTAGCATAATCTGTTTGCAATTCAAAGAAATCACCCTCATCAACTATTCTTTGAATCAGCTCTTTCATGTCGTAAGATTTATTAGGATTTGTTGGCACTAATGTATTTAACGACATATCCACTCTATCAGCTGGATCTTTTGTAGGTCTTATAGGCAAATTACCACGATTAGACAATGGTAAGAAATTCATAAATCTTCGAGTTTCCAAAAGAAGCTCAACATCGTTTTTAAAAGAAAGATCAGCCACACCAGATTGCGTTGTATGCATTCTAGCTCCACCTAATTTTTCTTGTGTTACTTCTTCACCAGTAACAGTTTTTATTACATCTGGACCAGTTACAAACATATAGGATGATCCACGAACCATAAAAATAAAATCAGTAAGAGCAGGAGAATATACAGCACCACCAGCACATGGACCCATCACAAGAGTAATTTGTGGAATAACACCAGAAGCAAGAACATTACGTTGAAATAATTCACCATATCCACCAAGTGAATCAACCCCCTCTTGTATTCTTGCTCCACCAGAATCATTAATACCAATTACAGGAGCACCAACTTCCAAAGCTGCATCGATTAAACTACAGATTTTTTTAGCATGATACTCGCCAAGAGAACCTCCAAAAACAGTAAAATCTTGACTATACACAAATATTAGTCGTCCATTAATTGTTCCATGCCCTGTTACAACACCATCTCCAGCAAATTTTTTGTCTTTCATACTAAAATTGTCGCATCTATGCTCAACAAACATACCAGTTTCTTGAAAAGAATCGGAGTCTAATAATACTTCTATACGCTCCCTTGCCGTCAATTTACCTTTTTTATGTTGTTGTAATATCCTTTCTGGACCACCACCAAAACGAGCTTGACTTCTTTTTTCATCAAGTATTTGTTGATTTTGGAATGTGATTTTACTCATAGATTTGAATTAATTTTTTAAAAATTGCTTTTCACTTTAAAAAAAGAATTATAAAGATTTTTTTTTTTAAAGATAGATCTTATTTTATAAAAATTGTTTACTTATGCAACATATTCAATATCTTTTACAGATAAAATATATAGATAACTTATTCCATTAACTATTGAAATAATTTAAATAATAACTATATGAGTTATATAAAGAATCTAATAATATTTGTATGATTAAACAAGATTTTTCTAATTTAACTGGCAAAATTCTTATAGCTAGCCCCTACAGCATGAAAAACAACATCTTCTATCAATCTTTGGTGTATATTGCTCATCATAGTAATGAAGGTTCCATTGGTTTTATTATTAATAGACCTATCGACAATGGTATTTCCTTAAAAAATTTACTCAAAAAAACAAAATCAAATATTGATTTTAGTTTATTAAATTTAGAAATTTTAATTGGAGGACCGCTTGATCTTGAAAGAGGTTTTTTCTTACACTCTGCTGAATATAATAAAAATCTTTTATTTAAACCAGCACATTCAGATTTAGCAATCAGTTCGAATATTGAAATTCTTAAAGACATAACAACTGGAGCTGGTCCAAAATTGACTATGTTTACAATTGGATATACAGGTTGGAACAATGGTCAGATAGAGTATGAAATTCAGAATAATTTATGGATAATCACCGAGCCAGACAACGAGCTTATTTTTGGAGTTGAAAATAGCTCTAAATGGCATAACGCCCTAGTTAATTTAGGTATAGATATTTCTGATTTTTCTCCGCATTTAGCAAATTGTTAATATTATTTTGATATATAGCAAAATTACTTTGTTTGAGATTTTATTTTCCTCTCCAACGTTAAGTAAAAAAACCACCCCCCAACTAATGATGCAATAATAAAAAACATAAAAACAGCATTCCACCCCCAATTATCAGAAATCAGTCCAACGCAAATACCAGAAATTCCAGATCCCACATAACCCATTGTACCAACTAGACCATTAGCTGTACCAATTGCTTTTTTAGAGGCAAAATCTGCTGAGGCAACCCCTGCTAATATCTGGGGACCATAGACAAAAAAACCCATCAAAACCATTAACAATCCGTTTAAAAAAGTATAATCTGCTGGTATTTGCCAAAATATCAAAATTGCAAAAGAAAGAGCTATCATAAAAATCATTCCAACCGATCCTCTTTGACCATGAAATATTTTGTCAGAAACTAAGCCAGCTAAAACCCCCCCAAACAAGCCCGCAAGCTCATAAGCTGCAACATACCATCCCGCTTCGTTAATTTGTATATTTTTGAATTCCTTTAAAAACAAAGGAGCCCAAAATATAACACCTAAACGCACAATATAAAGACTCATATTAGCAAAACAGATATACCACATATTTCTATTAAAAAAGACTCTCTTAATGATATCAATAGTATTTAAATTATCTTGCTCTTCATTTTTTATATTAATCTTTTGATCTTTATATAACTCCACCATTGGAAAACCCAGTTCTTTTGGCGATTCTCTAAGTCTATTAAACAAAATATAAGAAACTAGTAATGCAATTATAGATGGAACAAAAAAAGCAAATCTCCAACCAAAATCTGAAACTAAATATCCAGATATTACCAAAGCAAAAGCCCCACCAACCTGATGAGATGCAGATGCGTAAGCCCATTTTGCTCCAAGTTCTTTTGGCGCAAACCAATGTGTTAACATTTTGGCTACCGGCGGCCAACCCATAGATTGAAACCAATTATTCATAATCCATAATACACACAAAAAACTTAAATTTTCTGAAAATCCTAAGAAAAATGTAATAATAGCAGAACAGAAAAGACCAATTGGCATAAAATATCTAGCATTTGATCTGTCACTTAAATAGCCATTAACAAATTTTCCAACCCCATAAACTACAGAAGCAATTGTTAACACAAAGCCTAACTGGGTTTTTGTATAGCCAAACTCCTGCATAAAAGCTGGCATAATCATGGAAAAATTTTGACGGCACAAATAGAATGTAGCATATCCCAAAATGACTGATAATAATATCCTCATTCGCCATTTATTGTATATTTTACGCTCCTTTTCTGAAAATAAAAAATGATTTTCTTTCGATTCTTGCGCAAAGTTTTCTTCAGAAACTTTTAACAGAGTTTTTGTATTTTTTAACATTCCTTAACCAAGAATATTTAGCTGTTCCGTATAATAGTAATAATTAATTTGATAATCAAGTAATAGTTATAACTTCTTAATTTTGCTGTCTAGGATTGAATAATCAAATCTTTTATTTGCAGTTGTACGGTTTGCCTATTTTGCCAGCTATTTACTTTTAAACTACCAATCACTGATAAATCATAAGGTTTTTTAGACAAAATCACATCTGCAAGAAGGGTATTCATAGAATTAAATGCGATAGCATTTAAAGATCTAGAAGAGTAAGCATCTCTGGTTGGAACAAACTGCACCTTAATATGGCTACCCCCAACAATATCCGCTTTTAGTACGAATAAATTATCAAATTTAAAAACTGGTGATGGATTACCATTACCAAATGGTTCTAATTTATTGATTTCCTCAATTAAATTTTCATTCACGGCGCTAGAAATTAAATCTAGATCATAAAATTCTTCTAAATGAGTAGTAGAGTTTTTTAATATAGCTTCAAACCTATTTTCCAAAAACTCTTGTAATATATTTAATTTACTTTCCTCAATAGTGAAACCAGCGGCCATAGAATGCCCACCACCAGCTATTAATATAGAATTCAAATTAGCTTCAATTAAAGCCGCACCAAAATCACATCCTTTTATTGATCTACATGATCCCTTCCCTATACCGTCATTGACTGCAATTACTGCAACTGGTCTATTATATGTTTCTTTCAATCTTCCAGCTACAATTCCTATAACACCTGGATGCCAACCTTTGCCAGCAACGAAAATCACTGCATTTTTAGCTTGTAACTTAGCAGCTTTATGAGCTTCTTCTAAAATAGTAAGTTCTATTAATTTTCGATTATTATTATGCTCACTGAGCTCTTCTGATAATTTTTGCGCTTTTTGAGAATTATTTGTAGAAAGTAAAGCAGCACCTAAAGATGATGTACCTACCCTACCACCTGCATTAATCCTAGGACCAAGAACAAAACCAAGATGGTAGCAATTAATAGCTTCCTGTAAGTTAGCCACATCACACAAAGTGGCATAACCTATATTTGACCTACTTTGCGCAATTTTTAATCCTTGTTTAACAAAGGCTCTGTTTAATCCAGTAAGTGTCATCACATCACATACCGTTCCAAGAGCAACAATATCAAGTTGCTTTATTAAATCCGGATGCTTAATAGAATTATTTTCAAAAAACATTTCTTTTTTAAGGATGGAGCAAAAAGCAACTGCAAATAAAAAAGCAACTCCAACTGCAGCAAGATTTTTGTAATCACTTGTTTCATCGATCCTATTAGGGTTGATTACAGCAATAGCTTTAGGTAATTTATCCAAGCTGATATGATGGTCAATAACTATGACATCAAGACCTATATCAGAAGCATGCAACAAAGCATCAAATGCTACTGACCCACAATCAACAGTAATAAGCAGCTTAGTATCATTATCTTTTATTTTTTGCATAGCAGCTGAAGTTGGTCCATATCCTTCTTCTATTCGATCTGGAACGTAAATTTCAGCCTCTATTTTTAGCTCTCTTAGAATATTTTTTAACAAGGCTGAAGAAGTTGCACCATCTACATCATAATCAGCAAAGATACAAATTTTCTCTTTAGTCTTTATTGCTTTCACAATTCGCTCTGCTCCTTTTTGCATATCAAGCAAGTGAAATGGATTAGGTAGTAATGTTTTTATTTTAGGATCAAGAAAATTAAAAGCATCCTCCGATGAAGATACTCTAGTTGAGACTAATCTTGCCAAAAAATCACTAATTTGAAGATCTCTAGAAATCCTAGTTACCATATCTTCTTCAATTTTTGTAGGATACCAAATTTTTCCAAGAACAGACTTTTTCATTGTAATAAGAAATAATAATCTAAATACTCAATTAGTAGAATCGGAATTGTAACATCAAAAATATGTACGTCTATACAATTTAGATATTTATAGTAATAATTGCTGTAAATTTCACTAAATAAATTTTTAATGAATATAACTATCAATTTTTATTGAAAAAATAGTACTTGAGTTATATAATCTTTATAAATCTTTACACTTCATTTAGAAATTTCTCATGAATAAACTAATATTCCATTTCGGTCACCAGAATAACGAAGGTAATGCAAAAATGAAAGATAAGCTCGGCGGTAAAGGAGCTAATCTTGCTGAAATGTCTAATCTTGGTTTGCCAATTCCAGCTGGTTTTACAATTGCAACAGACATATGCTCACACTATTACGCTAGTGGCAATAAATTAACCAATGCTTTTGAAAAACAGCTTTTTCAAGCAATAGAAAAACTAGAAAACGAAACTGGAAAAATTTTTGGTTCTATAAAAAATCCATTGTTATTATCTGTACGTTCTGGCGCTAAAATATCGATGCCTGGTATGATGGATACAATTTTGAACTTAGGAATGAATGACGAAGTTGCTGAAAGTTTAGCAAAAATCACAGATAATCCTTTTTTTGCTTATGATAGCTACCGTAGATTCATTGAAATGTACGGATCTGTAGTGCTTGGGATTTCAAATTATATTTTTGAAGATACTTACGATAATCACAAAATTAACCATTCTATCAATAATAATGCAGAGATCAGTACTGATATATTGAAATTGGTAATTCAAGATTATAAAAAAATAATTTACAAAACTACAAATAAAGAATTTGAAACTAATTTAGATAAACAACTTAAAAATGCAATAGAAGCAGTACTCAAATCGTGGATGAGTCCAAGAGCAGTTCATTATAGAAAAATCAATAATATTAATGAACAAGATATTATAGGTACTGCTGTTAATATTCAATCAATGGTTTTTGGTAATAAAGGAACTAATTCTGCTACAGGAGTAGTTTTTACTAGATCCCCTACTGATGGTGAGAAAAAAATATTTGGCGAATTTTTAATGAATGCTCAAGGAGAAGATGTTGTAGCTGGTATTAGAACTCCTAATCCTTTAATGGCAAAAGATCAAAAAGATGGTCTATCGATGGAAGAATTAATGCCCAAAGCTTATAATAAATTAGTAGAAATTTGTAATCAGCTTGAAAAGCATTATGGAGATATGCAAGATATTGAATTTACCATAGAGGAGGAAAAATTATATATATTACAAACAAGAAACGCAAAAAGATCGGCTGCTTCTGCTGTAAAAATTGCCGTTGATATGGTAGAAGAAGGAATTTTAACTAAAGAGCAAGCTTTACTTAGAATCAACCCAGAATCTTTAAATCAACTTCTTCATACTGCTATTGACTATTCTAGCAAGTTAGAAATTATTGCAAATGGATTACCAGCCTCTCCTGGTGCAGCTACTGGTATAGTTGTTTTTTCACCATACGATGCAGAAGTTTTATCTCATCATCATAAGGTTATATTAGTACGTAATGACACAAGCCCCGAAGATATAAAAGGTATGCATGTGGCAAAAGGTATTATTACCGCTCGCGGAGGCATGACTTCCCATGCAGCTGTTGTAGCCAGAGGAATGGGTAGACCTTGTGTTTGCGGAGTTAAAGGTCTTACTGTCAACGAAAAGGATAAATATTTTACAACCAGCAATGGACAAAAAATTAGCCAAGGTGATACCATCACTTTGGATGGATCAACAGGTAAAATTATTGTGGGTTCTGTTAATCTTATTGAACCAAAATTTTCCGAAGAATTTGTAACTATTTTAAAATGGGCTGATTCAATAAAAACACTAAAGGTAAGAGCTAATGCAGAGACTGCTATTGATGCAAAAATGGCAATTAAGTTTGGCGCAGTAGGTATTGGTCTTTGCAGAACTGAGCATATGTTTTTTGACAATAATAAAATTCCTCTAGTGAGAGAAATGATAATTGCTCAGGATTATGAACATAGAATGAACGCAATTGCAAAGCTAAAACCTCTGCAAATAGCCGATTTTAAAGAATTATTCTCAATTCTTGAGTCCACGCCTATTAACATCAGATTGCTAGATCCCCCGTTACATGAGTTCTTACCAACTCTACAGCAAGATAAAGAGAATTTAGCAAAAATTCTAGGGGTACCAAAATCGGTTATTGATCATCGCTTAGATGTTTTACATGAAATTAATCCAATGTTGGGACATCGTGGTTGTAGACTTGGCATATCTTATCCCGAAATTTATACTATGCAGGTAGAAGCTATATTAGAAGCTATGTGGATATTATATTCCAAACAATCAATAAGAGCTAATCTTGAATTAATGATTCCTTTAATCAGCGATGTTAAAGAGTTGGAAATTATCAAAAATATGATAATGAAAACTATTAAAGAATTAGAGAAAAAATATTCTCATACTTTTAACATAAAAATTGGTACAATGATTGAACTACCAAGAGCAGCAATACTTGCAGATAAAATTTCACCATTAGTCGATTATTTTAGCTTTGGTACCAACGACCTAACACAAACTACATTTGGTATTTCTAGAGATGATACTGGTTCTTTCTTAGGTGATTATATAGATCAGAAAATATTCAAACGTGATCCATTTGTAACTATAGATCAAGAAGGGGTGGGGTTTTTAATTAATACTGCGATTAAAAAAGGTAAAAAAACGAATAATAACCTAACATTTGGTGTTTGTGGTGAACATGCTGGCGATCCAGAATCGATTGATTTTTTTCATAATACTGGGATCGATTACATATCATGTTCTCCTTTTAGAGTTCCAATTGCAAGAATTGCAGCTGCTATAAGCAAGATAAAAAGCGAGTGAAAGTAGGTTAAGAAAAATCAATCATCGGGCAATAAAACTTCTCTTTTTCCAGAATGGTTAGGGGATGATAAAATACCATTTTTTTCCATTTCTTCAATGATGTTTGCCGCTCGGTTATAGCCAATACGCAGTGATCTTTGAATATAACTAATTGATGTTTTTCTTTCATTTTTAACAATATTCAGCGCTTGTTTATATATAGTATCATTATTATTTGATTCTTCTAATTCATCAGGTAAAAAATCTTCATCAGATTCTGTTACAGCTGATACATATTCTGGAACAGCCGTGCTTCTTAAAAATGATGTTACTCTTTCTACCTCTTTGTCGTCAACAAAAGGTCCGTGTACACGAAGTATTCGAGCACTATTTCCCATATAAAGCATATCTCCCATTCCAAGCAACTGCTCTGAACCTTGTTCGCCAAGAATTGTTCTGCTATCAATTTTTGATGTTACCTTGAAACTTATTCTGCTTGGAAAATTAGCTTTGATCACGCCAGTAATTACATCTACTGAAGGTCTTTGAGTTGCCATGATAATGTGGATACCAGCAGCTCTAGCCATTTGAGCTAAACGTTGGATTGAAGTTTCAATATCTTTCCCAGCAACTAACATAAGATCTGCCATTTCATCAACTATTACTACTATAAATGGCATTTTTTGCATATCAATAGGCATAGATTCAAATATGGGTTTTCCATTTTCAGGGTCAAACCCTGTTTGAACTCTTCTTTCTAATATTTTACCATCTTTGATTGCTTCTAAAATCTTGCTATTGAAATTTGCTATACTTCTGACACCTAAATGAGACATCAAACGATATCTATTTTCCATTTCTTTCACCGCCCATTTTAATGCAACCACAGCTTTCCCTGGTTCAGTAACAACAGGAGTCATAAGATGAGGGATATTATCATATGAAGATAGTTCTAGCATCTTTGGATCAATCATTATCATTCTACATTCTGCAGGAGTATATCTGTATAATAATGACATTATCATAGCATTAATAGCTACAGATTTACCAGAACCAGTTGTTCCAGCCACAAGTAAATGAGGCATTTTGGCTAAATCTGCAATTAAAGGACGTCCTGCTAGATCTTTACCAAGAATGATAGGTAATATGATATTTTGATCCTGAAATTCCTCAGTTTGAACTAGCTCTTTTAAACGAAAAAAAGCTCGCTGCTTATTGGGTAATTCAATACCAAGAGCATTTCTACCGGGTATAACTGCAATACGTGTTGAATGGGCTGATAAAGAACGAGCAATATCGTCGGATAATCCTACAACTCGAGATGATTTAGTACCAGCAGCTGGTTCAAATTCATACATTGTTACCACTGGCCCTTGTTTTATATCTATCACTTTTCCTTTGACGCCAAAATCTCCAAGCACTATAAGAAGCTCTTGAGCTTTTTGTTCTAATTCAGATGCTGATTGCAACTGTATGCACTTATTATCCGCCTCATCCAATAGATCTACAGATGGCAAGATATCAGTTTCTTGAACTTTGTAGCTTATATTAGTTGGTACATTTTGATTTTTTCTTGAATGAATTTTATTTTCAACTATTGACTCCATTGGTTCAGTTTCAAATTCCAATTTGCTTCCTACTATAATAGGTTCTTTAACAATTTTTACTTCTATTTTAGAAGAGCTAATAGAGTGTTTTAAATTATTCAAATCAAACTTGGGAAAACTTATATAAGAAACTATTTTTACAAAGTATTTTCTTATGTAAGTAGCAAATTTAATGCAGCTGGTAAATTGAATTCCAAAAGTTAATATTAGAAAAAATATTGAAAATAAAAAAGAAATTGGTAATATTAATAACTGAAATTCAGCTAGATGCTTGATAGTCATATTTAGTAGATAAATTCCTAAAACACCTCCTCCATCAGATGGAAGAGTGTTTATTTTAATGTTACTACACAAAAGGCAAATAAAAATTATTGAAAATATTAAAGAAATAATTTTTAAAATCTTCCAACTTAAAGATCCATTACAATAAATAAAATAGGACCAAAAAATAAATGCAATAGGTAAAACAAAAGAGGTTACACCTATTATTTGATAAAAAAAATCTGCTAAATAAGAACCAAAATAACCTAAAAAATTTGTTGGTTCATTAACTGTAGAAAGATTAAACGATGGATCATTTTCACTATAAGAACCAAGTGCAATAATAATGATGAAAGCTAGAATAAACAAAGCAATCGACCTTACTTTATTGTGCGCAAATAATTTTTTTAGCATAAGCACTAATAATTAAATATATTATTTTAGTTATCAAAATATAGTAATTGTCACTTTAGCGCAAGAGCTTAAAAATCAAAGCTGTATCCCTTAAAAGCGACGCAATTATCTTATATATAAATCATTTGAGAATTATCAGCAATCTTATCCAACCCAGCCATATCTGTTGCTGTTATAAATGTTTGTAGTTTACTATTTATTATATACTCAGAAAGAGAATCTTTACGCATATCATCTAGGTGAACGAAAACCTCGTCTAACAACAAGATGGGAGTAGTTTTAGCTATTGTTTTATTTGCCTCAATCTGACCAAGTAATATTGAAATTAACAAAGCCTTTTGCTCTCCAGTGGAACAAAATTTTGCTAATTGCCTCTTTTCTGCATGCTCTACAATCATCTCTTGTTTATTTATACTAAAGTTTGTTCGTTTAGTAATCATATCTTTTTGTCGATTTTTATTTAAGTTTGCCGCGTATTTATCTAAAAACTCTTCATCTTTTGTCTCTTTTTCAAACAATAAATTAATACTAAGTTTAGCTTTTGGAAATGGGGCATCAACAATATCAATTGATTCTTGTAAAAAAACTATAACATTTGAACGTAGCTTACTGATTTTTAGAGCTGAGTTAGCAATCTTCGTTTCTAAAATTTTTAACCATGACTCATCAAAATTTGAGTTTCTTTGCGCTAAAAGTTTTAATCTCTCGCTGATTAGATAGTCATATTTATTAATGTTATTAGCATGCTCTTGATAGAAATTATAAACTATTCTATCAAAAAATCTTCTTTTATCGCTTGCCGAACTTAAAAATATCCCATCCATTTGAGGTGTTAACCAAATGATATTAGAAAGATTTGTTAGTTCCAAGTTACGAATTTTTGTTCCATTATATTCTATTACCCTAGAATTTGCATTGATTAGGAACCTAGATTCAACCAATGCTTTACCTATTTTGCTTTGTAGATATGTATTACTAGACCAATTTTCTTTATTATCTTGGGATATTTCATCATATTTCGCAGACCTTAACCCTCTACCAGGGCTAAGTAATGATATAGACTCCAGAATATTGGTTTTACCACTGCCATTTTTACCTAAAATAACAACAATATTGTTGTTAAAAACTAATTCCAAATCCTTGAAATTACGGTAATTATGTAAATTTAACTTCTCTATATAAACTTTCATTATCCAACTGATTCGATTAGCATTTAAAAAAGAAATTATATTTTATAGTAATCTCAAGCAATCAGCAACAAACCAGATAATTCAAATTGAATTACTATCATAGGAAATGACTAAACTATATTAATCAAATAACTTATGTTCTTATTAATTAAAATCATAGCTTGTTTTTAAGTTTGTTTAATTCATTTTGAGAAAAACCGGTAACTGATTGAATCAAAGAATCATCTATCTTTTGTTTTAACATAGAAATTGCCACTTTCTCGATTCCCCTAGTTTCTCCGATAACAATACCTTCTTCTCTGCCTTCTTCTCTTCCTTCTTTTCTACCTTCTTCTCTTGTTTTTTTGAGTGTATTAGTTTCTATTCTAAGCCATTTTAGGTGATCTTCGTAAAATTCTCGTTCTTCTGGATTAAAATTCATCACTTGCAATACTTCAAGAGCTTTCTTGATGCTTTTATCATTTAATTCTTTCGGTAG
>CAMCXV010000018.1 GCA_945883665.1 Rickettsia typhi
ATTAGGTTCTATACACACTCTCTCTGCCATTGACATTTTCATTAATTTCTGCTATGTTAACTTAATAAGTTACTACCGTCTTTTACAAATTCCAGTATTTCCTTCTCTTGTTTTAAACAACTGTACGGAACCTAATCGGGTTAGCTATAGCTAAAGCTGATACGGAAAATAATAATATTACTAATAAAATAATTTTTTTCATAATTTTTAATCTATTAAACAATACTTCTATTTTTCATTTACCAATGCAAAAACTACTAAAAATCTCGCCTAAAATTTCATCAACTGTAATAGAGCCGGTAATATTGCTAAGATATCTTATAGTCATTCTAATATCTTCCGCTGCTAGAACTAGATCATTTTCTGGATCAAAGCTATTTAAAGCTTCAAGAGCTTTTGATAATTGAGTTCTGTGGCGCTCTCTTGTAATTTGCGGGTGTTCAGAAGGATTTGCTATTCGTTCAGCAATCTGGCCAATAAGATGAATTAATTGATCTATATTTTCTCCGGTTTTAGCTGAAATATATAGTTTTTTATCTTCGTTATTTTTTTCTAGAGTAACACCACTCATTTCGTCTATTTTATTGAAAACAATTATCGTAGTATCATCAATAAAGTCTAAGAAATGATCAGAATCTTTTAGATCCTCTGCTAACAAATCATGCATAATAATTTTTATATCAGCATTTTTTAAAGCATCTTTAGATTTTGCTATCCCAATTTGTTCTATTTCATCACGGCTATTATCTCTAATGCCAGCTGTATCTTGTATGATAATTGGATAGCCGCATATATCAAGATGACCTTCTATAACATCCCTGGTGGTGCCTGGTATATTTGAAACAATTGCAATTTCTCGTTTTAATAAATAATTCATTAAACTTGATTTTCCAACATTTGGTTTGCCAATTATTGCAAGTTTTAAACCATTTCGTAAACGTTCTCCTCTATTATTATCCTTTAAGTGACTAGATATTTCGTTACATAAATTCTTAGCATTATTTTTTATATTTATAATCAGATCATTAGGAATATCTTCATCTGGAAAATCTATATACGCCTCAACTAACGACATGATTTTAAGGAGTTGAATGCGCCAATTTGTATATATCTTCTCTAATCCTCCTCCTAATTGTCTTATAGCTTGCCTGTGCTGAGCTTCTGTTTCTGCGTCGATTAGATCAACTAAGCCCTCGGCGGCGGTTAGATCAAATTTACCATTTAAAAAAGCTCTTTTGGCGAATTCGCCGGGTTGTGCAAGTCTTAAATCATCCATAAGAAGAAGAGAATTATTAAGCATTTTCATTACGGCTATACTGCCATGAGCATGTATTTCAACTGACTCTTCACCAGTAAAGCTTGAAGATGCATTAAAATACACCACCATTGTTTCGTCAATCTGAATCCCAGTGTTTGGATTAAAAATTTTACGAAAATACATAGTTCTAGGAAGCATCGAAACTATAGAATGGTTTATTAATTTCTCTAAAATTGAAATGCTATTAGGACCGGATATCCTATAAACCACAACACCAGACTTACCACTTCCTGAACATTTAGCAAAAATTGTACTCATTAACTTCTCTTAAATCTTGATAGATTTTTACATTTCTATATTATATAATAATTGGTATATTTTAAAGTGATTTGAGATAATTAATTATATATGAATGATAATAAAAACAACAATTATCTGTCTTTAAGCAAATTAAATTGCAATATTGAAGATTTTAGTAACGACATATTGGAACTTGTTAAAGTAAAAAACAAAGGAGATTTATACAAAAAATTTGCCCAGAAATTTTTGACTTATATTCCAATTGATTACAGATCAAAAGATAAATTATCTTTATTTAGCGATTTTACAGATGAGGCATTCGAATTTTTTAAACAAAGGCCAAATAACGAAAGAAAAATTGAAATTTCTAAATTAAAATTTCAGCATAATAATGCTATTACCATATTAATAATCATGGAAAATAGACCTTTTATTATTGATTCACTTAATTGCTTAACTTCTAGACTTGGTTTGCAAATTATTTTTACATTCCATCCTGTGGTTTTTTCAAAAAGAGATTTAAATGGTAATTTAATTGATATTGTATCTAATGGAGATGAAGCTTCAAGAGAGTCATTGGTATTTATTAAAGCCTTGGGAAATTTTAATGAAGAGACAATAGAAATATTAAAAACAGAAATTAATAGAATTGTTGATCTTGTTGATTATACATATGATTCGTGGCAGATATTACTAAACAAACTTATTGGTATTACTACTGATATAGTTCATCATAAGGATGTTTACGAAGAAAGAAATTTACCAGTTGAAGAAACTCTCGATTTTTTAAATTGGTTGCAGCAAAATAATTTCACTTTTCTTGGAATGGCTGAATTTGATGCATCTTCTCTTGAGATAACGCATGAAAACGGTGTAAAAGATATTTGGCAAGATAATAAGAGTGAATTAGATACTATAATAGAATTTTCTAAAAGTGATTATTATTCTAATAAACTTGCGATGCTTGGCAAGCTAAATAAAATATCACCCGTGCATCGTAATTCATTAGTAGATTATATTTTAATTAAGCACTTAGATAAAAATGGTAAATATGAATCTGGCACCTTAATTTTCGGACTATACGGAACTGCTATTTATTATCAATCGATAAAAAGCGTTCCAATTTTACGAGGAAAAATGAATTATGTACTGGACGAGTCTGGATTTCCATTTAACAGCTATAATTCCAAAAAACTTAAAAATATTATTGAATCGCTACCACGGGATATCTTAATTCAAATTGACGAAAACGATCTATACTGCATGTGTTTACACATGCTATCAAGTATGCGTAGTAAAAAATTAAAATTATTTATTCAACAAGATTGGTCATGTTTTTTTATTAATGTTATTATTTTTATGCCAAGAGAGCGTTTGACGCCTGAGGTTTATAATAATATTAGCAAATATTTATCTGAAAAATTTGAGAGCGAAATTATTACCGATAATATAACTGTTTTAGCCCAAGATTTCTCTCATTTATTTGCAACTATTCCAATAAAAGATAAAGAAAAACTAAAATTCTCTTCTGAAAAACTGGAAGAGGATTTAATAATAATTACTACTAATTGGTCTGATTCTTTATTAGGAAAATTATGTGAAGAATATGGGGAATATGACGGAGGATTGAAGCATAAACAAATAGCAGCTGCTTTTACTACTGAATATAAACATAAATTTAATGCAGATACAACAATTGAAGACATATCCAACCTAAAAAAAGCATCGGATTCAAACAAAACTGTCTTTAATTTATTACAAAAATCTCCTGTGGAATTTACTTTAAAAATCTATAGTGCTTCTGTTTACTTAACTCTATCTGATACATTACCTGCTATTGAAAATCTTGGATTTATAGCAATTGATGAGCAGTCTTTTGCTATAAAAGAAACGACTGACATTAAACAAAGCTGGATTTACGAATTTACGCTTGCAAGCCAAACAGAGATACAAATTCCATTTTTAATTTTAAAAGAAAATATTGAAACAGCACTTGAAAAAATAAATATAGGGGTTTTTTCAAGCGATTTATTGAGTAAATTGCTGGTAATATCTGGTATGGATTGGAAGAAAATTTATTTGCTAAAAGCTTTAACAAGTTATTTGCACCAAACTGGCATTGTTTATGGCAGAACATGTGTTCAGTCAGCTTTAATAAAGCATTATAAATTCACTGAATTATTAATCGTTTTTTTTGATTCATTATTTAATCCTGAATCTCATTCAGAAAAATTATCAAAATCGATTGCAAACGATCTATCAAGCTATCTTGATACAGTATCAAATAGCACTGAAGATAAAGTATTGAGAAGTATGCATCAAACAATTGATGCAATAGTTAGAACTAATTTTTATCAAACAAAAAATAGTGAAATGAAAGATTATATTTCATTTAAGTTTGATTCAAGTAAAGTTCCAGATTTACCATTACCAAAACCTTATGCTGAAATTTTTATATATTCTAATGAATTTGAAGGAATACATCTACGCGGCGGGAAAGTTGCCCGTGGCGGTATTAGATGGTCTGATCGAGGAGAAGATTATAGAGTTGAAGTACTAGGTTTAATGAAATCTCAAATGACTAAAAATACTGTTATAGTACCAGTTGGATCAAAAGGGTGCTTCTTTGTTAAATTTGAGCAAGCTAGCTTATCTCGTGAACACTACATGGAAAAAGTTGTAGAATGTTATAAGAATTTTTTAAGAGGAATTTTAGACTTAACTGATAATTTAATAAATGGCAAAATTACACAACCATCTAATACAGTAATTCATGATGATGAAAATCCATATTTGGTAGTGGCGGCAGATAAAGGAACTGCAACTTTTTCAGACTATGCTAACCAAGTATCGCTTGAATATAATTTTTGGCTTGGAGATGCTTTTGCTTCTGGTGGATCAATTGGCTATGATCACAAAAAAATGGCTATTACCGCTAAAGGCGCTTGGATTTCTTTGCAATCACATTTTTATGATATGGCAAAAGATACGCAATCGAAATCTTTTACTGTGATTGGTATAGGAGACATGTCTGGTGATGTATTTGGTAATGGTATGCTTCTTTCAAAATATATAAAATTGGTAGCGGCTTTTAATCATATGCATATTTTTATAGATCCAAACCCTGATTGCAATGTAAGTTACGAAGAAAGGCAACGTTTATTTAATTTAGCTGGTAGCAAATGGTCGGATTATAATCCAGAAATAATGTCAGAAGGTGGTGGGGTGTTTGAGAGATCCGCAAAAATAATTCAGGTTTCAAAAGAAATACAAAATCTTTTAGATTTAAATGTTAATTTAATTACTCCGAGTGATTTAATAAAATCAATTTTGAAAGCTGATGTTGATTTATTGTGGAATGGTGGAATAGGGACCTACATAAAATCATCTTTAGAAAATAATATTGATATAGGTGACAAATCTAATGATAATTTACGTTGCGATGGCAAGGATATAAGAGCAAAAGTAATTTGTGAAGGAGGTAATCTTGGAGTTTCTCAGCTTGGTAGAATTGAATATGCCATAAATGGAGGTCATATTAATACAGATTTTATTGACAATTCCGCTGGTGTTAGCTGCTCCGATCATGAAGTTAATATAAAAATTGCTTTAAATATAGCAGTATTATCTTCTGGGAAATGTACGTTAGAAGATAGAAATAAGCTTTTGCAAGAAATGACCACTCAAGTTGAAAAACTAGTATTGGTAGATAATTATGACCAAAATCTAGCTATTACTATTGCACAAAAAACTCCTGTTTTGAATATTGAGCATTTTAGCAAGTTAATACAAGATCTAGAAAAGGAAGGTTTGCTTAATAGAAAAGTTGAATTTTTGCCAACAGTAGCTGAACTTTCAAGAAGATCTGTTAATAAAGATAAGTTAACAAGAGCTGAGCTTTCTGTTTTATTATCTTATAGTAAAATGTCGGTAGAGAAACAACTTATCAATTCAAATATAGCAGATGATGAGTATTTCGAGAAACATTTGCTTCAATATTTTCCACCAATGATGAGAACTAAATTTAATCATGAAATTATGAATCATCCATTAAAAAAGGAAATTATAGTTACTATCGTCGCAAATAAACTTGTTAATCAACTTGGAGGCTCGTTAATTAACGCTCTAAAAAAGGAAACAGGGGGAGAATTATCGGATATCGCAAGATCCCACGCTGTTATTTGTGAATTATTTAATCTTGATATAATATGGCAAGAAGTAAAAAATCTTGATCAAGCAATTCCTACAATAATAAAAGTAGATATGTTTACTGATCTTGCAAAAATAATGCGCAGAGGTATTAGTTGGTTTATAAAAAATACAAAATCTCCTATTAACACTATTCAAGTGATAGAAGATTATAAAGATCAAATTCATAGAATAACGAATTTGATGAATAAATTGCAAATTGGGGAAACCAAAACAAAATTTATTCAAAAACTTGGCTTTTACCAACAAGCTGGTGTTTCAAAAGAATTAGCGTCTAATATTGCCTCTCTTGAATTATTAATTTCTGCTTTTGATATTATTCATGTTGCTAAAACCGCCAATGCTAAGGATGAAGATGTGGCAAATTTATATTTTGAAAGTGGAAATCTTTTAAACATAGATTGGCTTAGAAAATCTTGTGAATCGCAAATAGATGATTCTTATTGGAATAGATTATCAATACAGTCGCTCAAAGATGACTTTTATGATAAACAAACGCGTTTTGTTACTAAAATAATAAAAAACAATGAAAATAAAGTTGATTTATCAACTTGGATTAATGAGAATCATAAAATTACTAATATTTTTACTGATTTTGTAGAAGAGTTAAAATTACAAGAAAATATCAATTTAAATATGCTTATATTAGCTAATAAAAAATTTGAATTTTTCTTAAGAAAACTCAGGAAATGAACATGACTTCAAAACTAAAAGAAGCAAGAGAAGCAGCTGGTTATAGCATTGATTATGTTGCAGATAAATTAAATATTCGCAAACAATATCTTATAGCTCTAGAAGAAGGGGATTATGAATCTATACCTGGAAAAATTTATATTGATGGTTATACAAAAATGTATTATGAGTTGTTGGGAATTGATTTGCAATCCCAGCAAAATGATGATTTGTTACAACCAAATAAAACACAAAATACTATTAATAAAGATGTTGGCGGTAATAAATATAAAAAATATATCATTATTATTTCTGTTATTCTATTAACATTAGTGGTCATGTTATTTAATTTTTTAAAAAAATCTCGAAATGATATTTCTTTTTTAACAATCCAAACAAATTATTTAAATTATGGAAGTGAGCAAGAAAATTTTGATGAATCTGATAACACAGATTAACAATGATGTTGCTAATCTTATATTGGAATTAAGTCTTAAAAACAAAGAAATCGAAGATTTGAGAATGCAAAATCAAGAATTAAAAGAAAGCAGTTTGGCAACTCTTGATCAAATTAGAGAATATATTACAGAATTAGAACAAATAAGAACTCATTATGTCGATAGTAACAATAACTCTAAATAACAGAGATTTTAAATTATCTTGTCCAGAAGAAAATCACAAGGAATTATATTCTCTGGCCGAAAAACTAGATCTTGAAATAAATAAAATAAAACAACAAAATCCTTCTGCTTCTTTTGAGCTTTTACTGGTTATGCTTGCACTAAATCTTGTGGATAATAAGCAAAAACAGATAGATAAAGATGGTGGGACAATATTGAAAGATGCTAATGAAGATTTCCAAATTATACTATCTTCGATATTTGAAGAATTAAAAGCGGTTGCAACTAAATTAGAAAAATGATAATCTTCTTATTAGAGCTGCTTGGTGCGTCAGGATAGATAAAAAACTCCCAGGGCATAATCATTTTTTAAGGGATTGGTCACTTGCGTCGTCGTGGCGATGTAATTACTGAACCCACCTTATCTAAAGTTCTCTGATGGCGGACTTTATCCAACGGCTATAGTGGCTCTTTAAACTATTGAAAATACAAGATTATTATAAATAACTAATAATTATTTTCGCTTCTACCAGGTAAGACTATTTGATAATTATAAATGCTAATATTGTTTTTTGAAGCTGTTTTGTAAATTGACTTTAATTCTGGATAATACTCAGCATTTTCTATTTTATGATTTTTCAACATTAGATTTGTTTGTAATGTGCCAACTGTTCTATGCTCAATTCGAACATTAACATGAGAAGCCATATTGTGAATAGATGCTGGATATAAAGTAAGAAAATGAAATTCACCATTATTATTTGTTGTCGCAACTCCGTTGCCAGTAAAAGTAAGATTTTGTGTAATATCTATAAGTTTTTTATTTACACTGGTTTTTAGCGGGGTGTAAGGATATTTACCCTTACAGTCAGTTTGCCAGATATATACTTTAGCATCGCTAATAGGAACGCAATTTTGGTCAACAACTGTTCCGCTTATAATAATTTTCTCTCCGCAATATAATGATCCCTGACCAGTTTCGCGTAATAAATTATTAGTTGTTTCAAAATTTTCTGGTTCATAATTATTGCTGTTATCTTCTTTTGTTATTTTGCAGAAATTTAATTTATTTATGAGAAAAGCATCGCAACCTGTAGTTTCTGCAAAAGATATGCTAGAATAAATTATCAATGTAAAAAATATAGTGAGTTTCATGGAAATCAATGTTTATTAAATTTGCAAGATAGTTTTTATCAATTATAACTATAATAAATTCTTATTTGTATGGATATGTTTAATTAGATAAAACTTATTAATTTTCTTAAAATTGAGTGAAAAAGACTCACAATATTTTAGTGTATATATAGAGTTATTTTTGATTTGATAATTACCACACATGATAAAAATGTTTTTTACTTTTAAATGGTATCTGATATTTGTAATTTTTAAACTATTAATCTAATATTTGATCTCGATAATTAAATAAAAATATTTAAATACAATTATGCAAAAATTTTTAACTTTAATAATATCTATTTCAATAGTTTACATGATATTTCAGTATAATATAAATGATATTAAAAGTCCTGCAGTTGAAATAATTAATAAAGAAAAAAATCTTTCTTCGCCTGCAGCAGAAGTTCAAAATACGCAAGCTATGACAGGGAGTTTTGTAGAGAAGACAATTTCAAGTGTATTAGTTAATGTTTTAAAAACAGATGAGGGTAAGATGTTTTTTGAAAATATCTTGCAACCTGCAAATCAACCAATTTCTGGGTCTGGTCAAGGTTTTAAAATTAACAATGATAATTTGATAGAATCAATGTTTGATATAAAAACTTTTGGCGAGGGTGGGTCTGGTCCTGCTACATGTGGTCATGTAGTGACGGTAATATATAAAATCTTATCTTCAACTAATATGGTTATTAGTGAAAATACAATTACTTATCCTCTTGGTAGCAATCAGATAGCACCGGGGGTAGATGCTGTAATTACTGGTATGAAAATTGGTCAAACAAGGCATGCTACTATTTTAAGCAAATATACCGATAAAATTAGATCACCAAGTGATAAAGTGGATAGTTTCAAACTTAATGTAGTTCTCAAAGAAATAATGCCTCAGAATTTTGTTGACAATAGTGTTAAGATTTTTGACGATGAAATAGCTTACAAAATACCATTATTATGTGGTGGTAATGCTGTGTATCATGCTAAGATTACTAAACTCACGAATAGCCAAGTGCTTTATGATTCAAAGTCTTCTGGTACTAAGATTAATATGCAAATTGGTAATTTAAGTTATCCGCTTATTTTTTCTTATGCTCTACATAATAAAATTCCAACTGGAACTAGAACGGTTATTGCAAAAGGTAAATTATTTAAATCTTTTCTTAGTGATTTTAGCACTGTTTTTTCAAAAACTAAATTGCCTGAAGATGAAATTTTTATGCTAGAATTATATGATTTTGAGGATAATTTAACTAGTAATATCAATAATTTATCAATTCAAAAATCTGACAACAAACAGCTTGTAGTATCTTTGAAATAAAGAGTTATCTTTTTTATAACACCTCTTTAAATGCTACATGTAGTATGTCAAGTAAAAAAACATACAATATGTACAAAATAACTATTGAAAAAAATTAGTTGATGCACTATAATTGGGTCTTAAATTAGATCGCAGATTTGATCTTACAAATTGTGTTACTGGAGAAAAAACAATGTCTGGAGTAAAAGAAACAAAATACAATATAAAAATTGATAGAAGTAGAGATAGTTTGCTTAGTGATTTTGGTAAAGCTGTTCTGAAAGATCGTTATTTAATAGATGGAGAAGATTATCAAGATTTATTTGCAAGAGTCGCAAGTTATTATGCTGATAGCGAAGATCATGCTAACCTAATCTATAATTACATTAGTAAACTACATTTTATGCCAGCTACCCCAATACTTAGTAACGGTGGAACGGATAGGGGGTTGCCGATTTCTTGCTTTCTAAATGAAACAGATGATAGTCTAGAGGGTATCGTGGAACTTTGGACGGAAAATGTTTGGCTTGCTGCTAAAGGTGGTGGAATTGGTAGTTATTGGGGAAATGTTCGTTCAATTAATGAAACAGTTCGTGGTAATGGTAAAACCTCTGGTATTGTGCCATTTTTAAAAGTGCAAGATTCTATGACCTTAGCTATTTCTCAAGGTTCACTAAGAAGGGGTAGTGCTGCAGTCTATCTGCCAATTGATCATCCTGAGATTGAAGAGTTCATTGATTTGCGCCGTCCTACTGGTGGTGATATAAACCGTAGAGCTTTAAATTTACATCATGGAGTTGTAATCCCTGATGCTTTCATGGAAGCAGTTGCAAATAATGGTACTTGGGAGCTAAAAAGTCCTTATGATGGAAGTGTAGTAAATACAATAAGAGCAAGAGATATTTGGGTTAAAATCTTAACTACTAGAATTGAAACAGGGGAGCCTTATATTCTATATATTGATGCTGTAAATAAACATATTCCAGAACATCATAAAAAATTGGGGTTAAAAGTAAAAACTTCTAATCTTTGTTCAGAAATCACCTTGCCAACTGGTCTTGATCATTTAGGTAATTATAGAACTGCTGTATGTTGTTTATCATCGCTAAACCTTGAATATTATGAAGATTGGAAAGATGACAAAGATTTTATACCTAATATAATGAGATTTCTTGATAATGTTCTTGAAGATTTTATCGTCAAAGCCCCAGATACTATGAGCAAAGCTAAATATTCAGCAATGCGTGAGCGTAGTATTGGTCTTGGAGTTATGGGTTTTCATTCTTTTTTACAAGCGCAAAATGTGCCAATTGAATCTGTGATGGCCAAAGTTTGGAATAATAAGATATTTGAATATATCAACAATGAGGTCAATGCTGCTTCAGCTCTTCTATCTGAAGAAAGAGGAGCTTGTTTAGATGCTGCTGAAGTTGGGATTAAGGAACGTTTTAGTAATAAAACAGCTATTGCTCCTACAGCTTCTATTTCAATTATTTGTGGTAATTCTTCGCCAGGAATAGAGCCTTTTGCTGCTAATAGTTTTACACAAAAAACTTTAACGGGGTCTTTTACTGTAAAAAATAAAAACTTAGTTAAGCTACTTGATAAAAAAGGTTTTAATACGGAGCAAGTTTGGTCTTCTATTTCAACTCATGAAGGTTCAGTGCAGCATTTGACTTTTTTATCTGAACATGAAAAAGATGTTTTCAAAACAGCTTATGAAATTAATCAAAATTGGATTGTGGATTTAGCTGCTGATCGGACACCTTATATTTCGCAAGCTCAATCGCTAAATATTTTTATAGCTGGCGACGTCAGTAAAAAATATTTACATGACATTCATTTTAAAGCTTGGAAAAAGGGTGTAAAGAGTCTTTATTATTCGCGTTCAACTTCCATTCAAAGAGCTGACAAAGTTTCTCATGCAGTATTAACAGATAAGGGAATGGCTGATTTGGAAAAAAGAAATAACGCTGATTTAGAACTAAAAAACAATGAAACAACTGATTATGATGAATGTTTATCATGTCAGTAAAGTTTATTTTAAAATGATATGATTTATAACATGAATGATAAATGGATCGAAAATATAAATATAGAACCTTTATTAAAAGCTTTCTCGAAATTTGAACAATTTAGGGTAAACAGCACGACAGAACAAGAAAAAGCTGGTACGATACAAGCATTTGAATATTGCTTTGAGTTGGTTTGGAAAATTATGAAACGATTGCTAGAAGAGAGGGGTAAAATAGCTAATTCCCCAAAGGAAACTTTTAGAATAGCTGCTCTTGAAGGGTTTATTTCTGATCCAGAAATCTGGTTTGATTTTTTAAGGAAACGAAATTTAACAGTTCATACTTATCAGGAATCCGAAGCTGACAATATTATTGCTATTACAGAATCTTTTTCATTTGAAATAAAACAATTTTTGCAAAAAATAGGTTTTGTAAATGATAAACATTAAACCAAAACATCTTGATATCGTGCTTGGTATAATTGGAAAATATAATTATAATTTCTATGCTTTTGGTTCTCGAATTACGGAAAAAATTAAAGAATTTTCAGATTTGGATTTGTTTTATACGGAGAATATTCCAGAAAAAATAATTATAAATATCGAAGATGAGTTTGAAGAATCGGATCTACCTTATAAGGTTGATATAATAGATTACAACAAGTGTGATAAGAATTTCCAAGAAATTATGAAATCTGGATATGTAAAATTGAATAAGTGCTAAAAATGCTCAAATGATAAAGCAATTAAACAAGTTACAATCTTCATTTATTATATTTTTAATTAACAATAATTTTAACAAAAAAAGGAGAATTTACAATGTCATTATTATCAGCAAAGCCAATTTACAAACCTTTTTCATATCCATGGGCTTATGAAGCTTGGCATACACAACAAAAAATTCATTGGTTACCAGAGGAAGTTCCTTTAGCTGATGATGTAAAAGACTGGAAATATAATCTTACCCCGGGTGAAAAACATTTACTTACTCAGATATTCAGATTTTTTACGCAAGCTGATATTGAGGTAAATAATTGTTATATGAAACATTATTCAAAAGTATTTCAACCGACTGAAGTGCAAATGATGCTTTCTGCTTTTTCTAATATGGAAACAGTTCATATAGCTGCTTATTCGCATTTACTTGATACTATTGGTATGGATGAAAGTGAATATCAAGCTTTCATGAAATATAAGGAAATGAAAGATAAGTATGACTACATGCAAAGATTTGGTGTTGAAACAAAAGAGGATATAGCGACCACCCTTGCAGTATTTGGTGCGTTTACAGAAGGATTACAGCTATTTGCATCTTTTGCGATTTTACTTAATTTCCCACGTTTTAATAAAATGAAAGGGATGGGGCAAATCGTCACTTGGTCAGTCCGTGATGAAACTCTGCATACTAATTCTATAATTACATTGTTTAAAACTTTTGTACAAGAAAATCCTGAAGTATGGACTGAAACACTTAGAAGTAGGTTATACGAAGCTTGTGCGACTATAGTTCATTTTGAAGATGCATTTATTGAGCTAGCATTTGAAGTAGGTGGGATTGAAGGCTTGACTGCGAGAGAAGTTCGTCAGTATATCAGATATATTGCTGACCGAAGATTGATGCAGCTTGGTTTAAAAGAAATATATTTAGTAGATAACAATCCTTTACCTTGGTTAGATGAGATATTAAACGGAGTTGAGCATACTAATTTCTTTGAAAATAGGGTAACGGAATATACAAAAGCAGCAACTGTTGGTACTTGGGAAGAAGCCTTTAATGATATGGATACAAAAACAAATATAACAACATAAGTTAGGGGAGATTAATGGTGATCATTTAAGCATCGTTAATCTCCTCAATTGCATCGTGAGCATATATAGCTTTAGCTCTTCAAGTGATTATCCATATTAATCTAAGCTATAAAATAAAATGAAGTGGATAATGGTTATTGGTGTAATCATCATAGGAATTTTGCTAAAAAATACATTGTAGCTTTATCATAAGTAACAAATTTACCTGTATATAACATAGATTTCTGAATCCCCTCCTAGTAGAGGAGGGGAAGAAAAAATTATAATCTTGGTTTAGACCAGTTTGGATCTGATGCGTCATGAGGAGTTGGAATGACTCTTTCATTATGACCGGTGAAATCAATCATATATATTCTGCTTAAACCATTTATCTTTTGAGCTTGAGGTTTTATTGCTTTCGTAAAAACTATCATTCGTCCATTCGAAGCCCATGAAGGACTCTCAACAAGGTAACCTCTTGCAATCAAGCGTTCATTGGTAGAATCTGACATGGCATCATGTTCCATAACACCTATGGTAAAACCAAAATCTCTGCTAATTTTTGTAAAAGCTATATATCCATTACTAGACCAAGTTGGCTCAGCGTAAGATCCAGAAGCTGTTATTCTCTTCATGTTTGATCCATTTCTATCCATAATATATAATTGCCTTGATCCATCCCTATCAGATTGAAATAATATTTGCGTTCCATCTGGAGAATAGCTAGGAGAAGTAAAAATGCTAGCGCCTTGGGTTAGTTGTATTTTCTTTTTCGTATATAAATCAATTTCGAAAATATGAGTTCTACCATTTTGAGCAATCGAAATAAGAGCTGTCTTTCCATCAGGTGCAAAATGCGGGGCAAAAGACATGCCTGGGAAATTTCCAATTAAAGAGTTTTTGCCATTTACTAAATCAAGCATAAACACTTGTGGTATCCTGTTTTTATATGATAAATACAATATTTTTTTACCATCAGGGGAAAATCTAGGAGTTAAGACAAGGCTTGAACCATCAGTAAGATATTGATGGTTTTCTCCATCTTGATCCATTACTGCGATTCTTTTGATTCTTTTTATATAAGGTCCTTTTTCTGATATATAAACAATCCTAGTATCAAAATATCCTTCATATCCTGTAATTTTTTTGTATATTTTATCTGCTATTTTATGAGCAGCTCTTCGCCAAATTGTTTCAGACAATTCAAGAGTTTCTGATATTAATTCAGTTTCAAGTATTGTATCCCAGAGAATGAATTTTACTCTTAATTTGCCAGAATCGAGTTTTTCTACTTCACCATTAAGCAATAAATTTGCATTTATTTGTTGCCAAGCCGCAAACAAAGGTTTGTGAGATATACCAGTCTTGTTTTCTATAAAAGCAGCATGAGAAATAGCCCGAAATATTCCAGAATTTTGCAGATCATCTTTAATAACTTTTATGATATTTTCAGCATTTTTTACGTCTAAATGATTGTGACCAGAAAATTCATTTATAGCAATAGGGATAGGATCTGCATTTCCTTTAGTTATGTCTATAGTATCAGCAATTATATTATGATGAACAAAAAAAATAGTTAAAAAAATTACCTTATAAGCTGTTTTAATCATGTTTTATCTCTTACTATATCTTAATTTTTTACATATTACTTGGGTAAAAATCTAAGTCAAATTTTTTCCAAGCATCATAGCGATCAGGTCTTAAATTTTTAACCGGACTTGCTTTTTTTACTGCTCTTTTTGTGGTTTCTGCCACGAGTTGGCAAATTTGATCTGCACCAGCTGGACAACTAATATTTATAATATCGGCCTTAATTACAGTTCCATCAATTTCCAACTCTAAACTTATTTTTACTTTTATATTTTCAAGATTACCAATAATTTGCGTCCAATTATCTTCTATCTGTTGCTTTATAAGCATTTTTTCTGTAATTGACAAAGGTGACTCATTATCATTATTACCTCTAGCAAATTTTCCTTCATTTTGCTGGGATGAAGTTGTTCGATTTAGAGATTTTGTTTTTTCTCCATCCGATTCTTTTTCAAGATTTTGTAGTATTGAATCAATAACATCTTCTTCTTTCTTAATAGGTTTTTTTGGTAGTTCTTTTTCTTTTTTTGGAGGAGTAACTTTTTTTTGCGGCTCTTCTTTTTTCGGAACGACTTTTTCTTTTTTTTCCTCTTTTTTCTCTGGTAGAATTTCAGATTCTTTTTTTGATGGTTCTGTTTTTTCAAGAGGGGGTTCTTTTGTTTCCTTCACTTCCTCTTTATTTTTGGTAGCAGATTTTTCAATTTTTTTAGATTCTTGAACTTCTTTTGGTTCAGGCTTTTTAATATCTTGATTTCTTACATTAACTATATCCGAAACGGTTAGCATTTCAAAAGTGATGACTTGATGTTCTTCTGCTGGTTTTTTAAATAGAGTAGGGATGCCGTAAACAAATATAACGACAAAAACTAGATGCAGTACTAGAGAAATTATTAAATCTCTTTGAAAGTCTTTCTCCTCTTGAGTCTTCATTTAATTATGTTTTATATCTGAAATTAAGGCAACTTTTGTAAAACCTGCATTGTGAATTTCGGCCATTATTTCAACAATTTTGCCATAAGAAAGGTTTTTATCCCCTTTAACAAAGATTCTGGTATCTTTTTTTTCTTTAGTAATATTTTCGAGTTTCGACACCAATTCTTCAGCAGGGATTTTTGTTTCTGTAATAAATATTTCCCCTTTTTTGTTTATGCTAATAACTAATGGTTTGTCTTGACCAGACATAGGACTAGATTTTGTTTCTGGTAAATCCACTTCAATTCCAGCAACTAGCATAGGGGAGGTGATCATAAAAATAATTAAAAGAACAAGCATTACGTCAACCATTGGGGTGACATTTATTTCACTCATTAACCTTCTGCGACCTTTAGCCTTATTGCTTATAGATATATTCATTCCCATATAATTTACATTTTTTCTTCATCAATTGCTCTAGTAAGCAATGCTGTGAGCTCACCTATAAAATCATCTGCTCTGTTATGAATATTATCAACTGAGGATGCCAAAAAATTATAAAATATAACGGCTGGTATTGCCGCAAATAGACCAATAGCCGTTGCCAAAAGTGCTTCCGCAATCCCAGGCGCCACCACTGCTAACGTGGTGTTTTTGGAAGCCGCAATTGATTGAAAACTATGCATTATACCCCACACAGTACCAAATAAACCAATAAATGGAGCCGCAGAACCAACGGTTGCAAGAAAACCTAATTTATTTTCTAAACGTTCTAGTTCCCTATTTTTTGCTAAATACATTGCCTGTATAACTCTTTCTTTATAACCAATTTTTAAAGAATCAGATTTAGCTGTATTAATACTTGTTTTATGTTTTTTACATTCATTTAATGCACTAATAAATATTGAAGATAAGGGGTTATCTATTGATTTTTGAACTTTTTCATATAAGTCATCGAGCACTTGTCCCGACCAAAACAAATTTTCAAACCTAGACATTTTAGCTTTAATACCATTAAAGCCTATAAGTTTATTGATAATAATGCCCCAGGACCAGATTGATGCAAGAATAAGTGTTAGTATCACCAATTTGCCAACTAAATCGGCTGACATAATCAATGTCATTATAGATAAATCCACATTGCTTGCAGTAGAAACAACTTGTTCTAGATTAGTAGTAGTAGATGAGTTCATTTTTGATAATACCTTTGTTTCCGATTTTATTTAGTCAATATTTTTTTAGTCTTTATAACAACATAATAGTTTTAGCAATTTTTACTAATTTATGAAAATATGTGATTTTAAGCTAATGTATTTTTTAGTAAAATTCCTATGATAATTACACCAATTGCCATTATCCACTTCATGTTAATATCCATTTTATTTTCCAACTTAGATATATCTGATTTAAGCTCAGATTCTAACTTAGATATATCTGATTTAAGCTCCGATTTAAGTTCATATATATCAGATTTAAGTTCCGATTTAAGTTCCGACATAGATAATTTCAAATCATTTTTAGTAACTAATTCAGTATTCTGATCATTAATTGCATTTACTATAACCTCTGCTTGACCTTCAGAAAAACCGTATTTTATGAATTCTTTAATTGTAGTGTGAGTATTTAAAAGAGCCATAAGTATTTTTTGTTTTATAATGAACTAATTATAGGAGTTTTATAAAAATTTATCTAGATAAATTTTCTCTATATTTATCCAAACATAGAGAAAAAATGCTAAAACAAGCTCTATTAGAACAATAAAAAAGATATAGCTTTAGTTATTTGCATAAACAAATTCTTTTATTTTTGGAAGGATGATACTCTTAAACTTGCTTCCAGTAAATGATCCATAATGCCCAACATTTTTTTGTAAATGATAACATTTTTTACTATCAGAGATATTTTTGCATAATTTAAGGGCTGCTTTTGTTTGACCAACAGCAGCAATGTCATCATTTTCTCCTTCTATCCCCATAAGAGCAGTATTGTTTATAAAATCTAAATTTACTTTTCTTCCTCGCGAAACAAAAGTACCTTTAGCAAGAGAGAAATCGTGAAATACTTCTTTTATCGTCTGTAGATAAAATTCTGCTGTTAGATCCATAACTGAAAAATATTCATTATAGAATTTTTTTTGTTTTTGTGCTTTTTCAGTATTGTTATTTAATAAATCATTAAATAATTCTATATGAGAATTAATATGTTTATCGAGATTCATATTAATAAAACCAGTAAGTTGTAAAAACCCAGGATAAACTCTTCTTCTATAACCAGGGTAGTTTTCTGGAACATTAGTTACTAATACTTTATCGAACCAAACTAAGCTTTTATCAGTAGCAAAAGTATTCGGTCTAGTAGGATTTTTTCTTGCATCAATTGGCCCCCCAATTAAAATTACTGATTTAGGTACTCTATATGGGTTATCTTCAGCCATAAGAGCTGTTGCCGCCAATACTGGTACAGTTGGCTGGCAAACCGCTAACACATGAACTTTATCACCTAAAAATTTTATATAATTTATTACATAATCTATAAAAGAATCTAAGTCAAAACTTCCTTCTGTTATAGAAACCTGTTTGGCATCGATCCAATCTGTTATATATACATCAAAATACGGCAATGTATCTTTAACTGTTTCGCGTAATAAAGTTGCATGATGACCAGACATCGGTGCTATAATAAGCAACTTAGGTTGTTCTTGTTTGTAATTTGGTTTAGCAAAATGTAATAAGTGACAAAAAGGTGCTTTTAGCAAAGTAGTTTTTTTTACTAATTGCATTTTATTTTCAATTTCACATTCATTAATGCCGAATTTTTGTTTTTTGTAATCTCTAGTTAGCCTTTCCATTATTTCTAAACTTGCTCTCGTGAAATTGCCAAAATAATTATTATAAGCGGGATTAGAGGAGTCTTCTAAGAGATTTTGCGCTGATATTAATGATGAGCGAATAGGGGAGTAATTTATTTTTGCAGCTTCTACAAAAGAATAAAAATCAATTGAATCCAATGAAAAGAAATTCATACTAACACCTCTTGAAATTATATTTTGAATTCTAAGTCACTAATAAAGAATATCATATTAAAATTTAATATTCTTGTTTAATTTGTTTTCTGATAAAAAAAATTAATTTTATGCGATAACTTTATAAAGAAATCATTTTTTTGTAAAATAAATATTAAAAATCTAGAATCAGTTAACAAACAAAATGATTCAACCTAAGGTTTTGTAATTTTTATCTCAAATAATTTAATATAAAAGGCGCCTAGAACTTTTATATAAATATGTATACATTAAAAATTCCGTAGAAAAATATTTTATTTTCTAAAAAATATTTTTTTATTTTTAAACTAAAAGAAGCTTAGTTAGTAAAGAAAAAATTGTTATATTGGTTGTAAACTTATTACTACAAGTTTAATTTTGTCCAGAAACAATAAATTGAGTAAATAAAATTATGTACAATATTATAAAATTCCAAGCTCCATTCGAACGTTTAAAACAATATAATTCATCTTCGGAAATAATTTTATACAAAGCTATTATCACTCAAGCAATAATAGATGCAACTAATATCTCTCGGGCACCTAGAGCTAGAGCCATGGAACTAGATGCAAAAGAATGAATATTTGGTAATAGTGATTATTTTCAGAAAATATGCCACATGGCTCGAATTGAACCTGGATTTGTAATTAAAATAACAAAAGAAGCAATTAAGCTTAATTGCCAAAAAAATAAAAGCAATCCCCGCCGCAAGCAGCGGGGTATTTTAGAAGAAAGCTAACTGGAGGTTCTCATGCAGCTTCTTATATTCCTTACCTTGATTTTTTACGTACTTTCCTATCATATTCTCATTTCCATGCTTACCTACCGTACTCG
>CAMCXV010000019.1 GCA_945883665.1 Rickettsia typhi
TAGGTTCTATACACACTCTCTCTGCCATTGACATTTTCATTAATTTCTGCTATGTTAACTTAATAAGTTACTACCGTCTTTTACAAATTCCAGTATTTCCTTCTCTTGTTTTAAACAACTGTACGGAACCTAATCGGGTTAGCTATAAGGTGATAATTAAAATAAAATGGAGTGCCAGAAGTTGTATCAAGCACCGTTACATAATCTCCCCAATGATTTCCAGATATTTTTCCTAATGGATAATTATGCATAGAGGCAAATCCAGACAGATTTAGAGTATTAATTACCGATCTCCTTATAATATAACTTATATTGCCCGGTAACTGCCCCCAATAGGTTGGTTCCATATTGACCTTTTCTCGCACTGGCTGCATACCACAATTTGAAAACTCTACAGACGCCATAGAAAGACTGTTTTCCAAAGCTTTTAAGTCGCTATCAATACATAATACAGAGATATGATGCTCTCCAAAACCTATCTCACCACTCATAGCCATATCAAGAGCTTGTGAAATTTCAGCTATTTGAGAAACAGCCTTATCTTCGGATTGTATCATCCTATTTTGTTGCAATTGCATTTTATTAATAGCAATAGTACGATTAGAAAAAACAAAACTTTGAGTCATAACAAACTCAAAAGGCATTTGTAAAAACCCATCAAAAACTCCAGCAGATGTCGATGGTCCATATTCCCTAACGCTGACAATACCAGCGTACTTTCTGCCCCTTGGACCCCTTGATTCCATTGAACGAGAACCAAAAAAAAGACGATTTGTTGGTAAATAATTATCTAATTTTCCTCTTGTAACCATCATGGATGTTGTATCACCACAATTGATTAAGACACCTAAAAACTCACTAATTTCACAAAAATTACCATTCTTTGTTTTTTTTATACCCAATAATTTAGCATCATAATCTCTAAAAGTATTAAGCATTCTATTAGTCATTTCTTGAATATTTTCATGCATTTCACGCATATCATTTTCCCAAATAGACTTGTCAGATTTTTGTCTAATTTTATTAAGAAAATATTCTATCGCAGCTGCACCTTCTTTATCAGGTTCGTATAAAATACTAACATATAATTCATTGAAATAAGAATCTGAATGTGCATTTTTTGCACGCCACTCAGTTTCAAGATAACTAATAAAATCTTTAGCAGTTATATTAGTCGGATCAACATCAAAATTATCTCCAAACTGCAGCACCGCCTTCTTTCTTCTTATGGTATGAAAATACAAAGTGATATTCCCAGAAGCCATATTTTTAAACATAGAATTACGTATGTTTTTGCGAATATCTAAATCAATATCATCAGCTGTTTCAAATGAAAAACCACCTATTTTTATAACTTGAAGCAACCCATTGGATTTCGTTATAATAGTGTTTTTATCCCAATGGCACTTATACGGTATAAAACTAGAAACAGGTTTTTCTTTTTTTGCTTTAGAATCATTAGCCGCAGCAGCTTTAAATAACTTCAACATATATATTCAAACACTATAAGAATTAGCTCCCCAGAAGCTCTTGTTTGGACAATGATTACACTTTCCACTATAATTGAGATAAAGCTCCATGAAGCGAGGTTCTTTAAAACACAGAATATATCCTACCATATGCACTACAAGAGCAACAAAAATAATATAAATACTAGCTTTTTGAATAAATATCGTAACTGATATCATCAAGTTAAGCATAGCATATTGAATACTTACACCAAAGATCATTGATGATCTTGTAAGACCTACAAACAAAGGGTCAGAAGCAACTTGACCTGACATAATAATCTCCTTAATTATCTTGTTAAAAAAAAGTCCATTTATCAGTTAAGTTTAATTGAAATTGTTACAACAAATCAAACCTATAATACTAGTTATGTAAAAAGTTTTTAAAATCAGATACTTTGGAGCATCATAACAACAGATTTTTTATGAAATAAAAAGAAATTTACTATTATTTACTATAATTTTGTAGTTTTTCTTTCAATATCTTAATTGATACGCCAAGTATGTTAGCAGCTTTTGTTAAATCACCGAGACAATAACCAAGAGTATTAAACACTAATTGTTTTTCGCCTGAATTATCACAAATATCACCAGAATTTACATTAACTATTTTTTCTTTAATATGGATATCATCAGCTTTAATTTTATCGGATGAAGACATCAGAACTGCTCGATGCAGAATATTCTCAAGTTCGCGAACATTACCTGGCCAAAAATAATTTTGCATTTTCACAATAGCCTCTTTGGAAAGTTTTTTTTGACTCAAACCATTACTTTCTGAATATTTTTTAATAAAAAACTCACTCAAAGCTTCAATATCTTCTATTCTGTCTCTCAGAGAAGGTAATTCTATATTAATGATATTTAGCCTAAAATATAAATCTTCTCTAAAATTACCTTTTTCAATTTCTTTTAGCAAATCACGATTTGAAGTAGCGATAATCCTTAAATCAATCTTAACAGGAACATTTCCGCCTACTCTATCTATTTCTTTTTCTTGAATAGCCCTGAGTAATTTTGCTTGCAGACGAACATCCATTTCACTAATTTCATCAAGAAGTAAAGTGCCCCCTGAAGACTCTTCAAATTTACCAATTCTACGACTTAGAGCACCTGTAAATGCCCCTTTTTCATGACCAAATAATTCAGATTCAAGCAAATTTTCTGGAATAGCCGCGCAATTAACTGAAACAAAATGATTCTCCCTTCTTTTACTTTTGTCATGAATATATTGAGAAAAAACCTCTTTGCCAGTACCAGACTGACCAGTTATTAGTACATTCGCATCTGAACCCGCAATTTTATCAGCAATCTTTATTGCCTCTTTCATTAATTCTGATTCACCAATAATTTTTACTGACTCATCGCAAATGGAAGTAAATATTGCGGCAATTAACCTCTCATCTGGCGGCAAAGGCAAAAATTCTTTTGCCCCGGATTTAATAGCATTAACCGCCTCTTTTGTAGAACAATGAACTCCATAAGCAATAACCGGAGTTGATATTTTTTCATTTTTCATAGAAGAAATAAGTAATTTAATATCGAATTTAACATCAATTAATAGTAAATCAGCACCCTTTCCCTGACATAAGAAATCCACAGCCTGTTCACAAGATTCCACCATAACGACTTTTGCCTTTCTGGATTTTGCTATGTCAATAGCTGTCTTTATTTCAGTATTAATATCACCAATAATTAATAGTCTCATGAATCAATATATCTCTAAAAATTTAACTTAAACTAATTAATCTCTCCAATCTGGTTTTGAAATCAAAGCCTCCTGCACACCATTTATGATAGCAATTTTTTTATCAAGTCCAAGATATTTTTCACACATTAACAACGCTATACCAATATTATTGTAACTTGAACAAAAAATACCAATTTTATTTCCTTTTAAATCAAGCAATTCGCTCCCAAGATCTGCATAGGAAATTTCCTTACCAGAACTTAGTTTAAATAGTTTTTTTCTGACAGAAGCTTGATACTTGAACCTTGAAATCACCTCTTGACCCACGTAACACCCTTTAGAAAAACTAACTGCCGACAACTCTTCCACGCCAAATTGAGATACTAGAGATTTGTCAAAAACCAGATCTGTTACTCCATCTGGAATGGTATATTCATACTTATCCTTAATATATAGATCATCATCCTCTAGCATCGATTTATTGATATATTCTGATTTTACTAAAGACCTAAAACCCAATTTAAAAAACCTTGGATCTCTATTGGAAGAAAGAACTAGATCACTAATTTCCAATTTTTCTTTGGAATATAAAATAGAGTAACCATCTGTTACATCCTTTATTTCTATTTCTTTTCTTAATTTATACAAATTTAACTTTGTTAAGAATGATGAACTAGCGCCAGAATCTATATCAATAAATAATTGATTATTTAAAAATTTAAGCACAAAAAAATCATATAAATACCTCCCCTGACTAGAAAGTAGATAGTTATATGAATATATATTATTAATTAAATCATTCGTTGTAATATTTTGCAAAAACATTACAGAATCATTACCAGTAACACTTAAAATTGAACGATTTTTTAATAGCTGAACCATATAATATATGAAATATTTATTATTTAACTATTTTATGAAAAATATCTTCAAGATCTGGTTCCTTAATACTAAAGTTTTTGATTTTTAAGTTCATTGCACTTACTATTCTTAAAATCTGTTGAAAATCGTTATTTTCCGTATGAAGGTCGAATCTTATTTTATTTTCACTTAAAACTTGGTAATTTAAACTTTCAGATTTTGATAAAATATCTAAATTTAAAATATCCTCAAATTCAATATCAAAATATCTAGATCCAAGATCTTCAAGCAATTTTTTTTTCGAGTCTTGTTTTATAATTTTGCCATGATTAATAAATGCAATATTATCGCATAATTCCTGAGCTTCTGCCAAGTAGTGAGTAGTAATAATAATTGTAACTCCTTCCTTGTTTAATTTTTTTACATAATCCCAAAGCTGCGTCCTGAGTTCGATATCAACTCCCGCTGTTGGTTCATCAAGTATTAAAATTCGAGGAGAGTGAACCATAGCTTTAGCAATCAAAAAACGTCTTTTCATTCCACCAGATAATCTTTGTGGTGGACTATTTCTTTTATTATAGAGACTTAATGTTTTTAATAATTGATCAGTAATGCGATCTTCTGGCCTGATGCCAAAATAACCAGCTGTAAATTCAAGAGCACTCCAAAGAGGGAAGAAAGTATCTGTAACTATTTCCTGAGGAACAATTCCTATTAAAGATCTAGCTTTTTTAGGATGATCATCAATATCCACCCCCATAATTCTAACTTTTCCAGAGGTTTTAATCACTGTTCCAGCCAATATGTTGATTAAAGTTGATTTACCAGCTCCGTTAGGACCAAGTAAACCAAATATAGACCCAACTTCAATACTTAAATTTAAGTCATTTAAAGCAATTTTTTTTTCTTGCCCATCTTTACCAGACACATATTGTTTTGTAAGATTATTTACATCAATAGCGTAGCTCATAAAATTATGTAACCTAATTTATTTAATTATTAATTGCTTTAATTAGTTAACTTTTTATTTACTTTCTGAATTTGTTAAATGCTTATCATGATAAATACCACCTCCATAAGCTTGGAGATTTTTTATTAATTCAAGTAACGAGCCATTTTCATACATTTCCCTTACTATATCACAACCACCAACAAATTCTCCTTTAATATATAATTGAGGAATTGTTGGCCAATCAGAAAAATCTTTTATTCCCTGCCTTAGCTCTTCGTTTGCCAAAACATCATGATCTTTGAATTTTACTCCTACTGATCGTAAAATATTAGTAACCATTGCTGAAAAACCGCACATAGGAAACTCCGCTTGTCCCTTCATAAATAAAACTACTTCATGTTCATTTATTTCATTTTTTATAAAGTCAAAAATTTTTTTTTGTGTCATAGTATCAATTCCTATAAAGCTAGTTATAATTAATTTCAAAAAATATTATTAATAAAATATGGATTTAAATAGAATCAATCAAATTTTTACCATTTTTAGTTCTTTAAGTAAAGAACCGAAAACAGAACTTGAATATATTAATAGTTTTACCCTAACTATAGCTGTTATTTTATCAGCACAAGCTACTGATATTTCTGTTAATAAAGCTAGTTCTGAATTATTCAAAAACTATAATAACCCAAAAGATTTTTTACAACTTGGCGAAAATAATCTAAAAAAATATATAAAAACTATTGGATTATATAACACAAAAGCAAAAAATATTATTGCACTTTCCAAAATTTTAGTCGATAAATACAACTCGAATATTCCAGAAAATTTTGATGATCTATTAAATCTGCCTGGCATAGGAAGAAAAACGGCTAATGTGATATTAAATTGTGCATTCGGTCATAAAACAATGGCAGTCGACACACATGTTGCTAGAGTATCTAATAGAATTGGGTTAACATCGGAGAAAATTCCAAAAAAAATAGAATTAGACTTGCTAAAACAAATTCCAGAAAAATGGTTGCAACACGCTCATCATTGGCTAATTCTTCATGGAAGATATATTTGCAAAGCTAGAAAACCAGAATGCAAAAAATGTCCTATTTGTCATTTATGCAATTACGAAGATAAAAATTTATAAATTGAAATTATGTTAAAAAATTATTTTTTAGATTATCCTGAAGTAACATCACTCACAGCACCAGCAAAAAAACTTATTGTCATGCTTCATGGCGTTGGTTCAGATGGTAACGACTTAATAAGCCTAGCTCCTTATTTTCAACAGTCATTACCAACATGTCATTTTATTTCACCGCATGGTGTAGAAGCTTACGACATGGCTCCTTTTGGTAGACAATGGTTTAGCCTGCAAGACAGAAGTCCAGATAAAATATTACCCCTAATAGATGCTAATAGCGTGTTAGTTAGAAATTTAATAGAAGAAAAACAAAAGATTCTTGATTTAAGCAATAAGGATACTATTTTACTTGGTTTTTCTCAAGGCGCTATGATGGGATTATATTTAACCCTAACTACTAAAGATCCATATGCATCAATGATTGCATTTTCAGGAAAATTAATACCACCTATAGATTTATCGAACAATCAAACAGCTATTTGTTTGATTCACGGCAAAGAAGATGACGTGCTAAGCTATAAAGAAGTTGAAATCTCAGCAAATTATTTTTCTAAAAACAATATTAAACACGAAAAACTAATAATAGATAATCTCACCCACTCTATTGATGATGAAGGAATAAAATTTGCAATTAAATTTTTGCAAAAAAATACGAATGTTTAAAAATAGATATTTTGATTAAGAGGTAATTATGAATCATACTAACAAAACACTTATAGATATTGACCAAGAAATTCAGGACATAATAGGGTTAGAGAGTAAAAGACAAGAAGAATGTATAGAATTAATCGCTTCTGAAAATTTTGTTAGCAAAGCTGTTTTAGAAGCGCAAGGCTCGGTAATGACTAATAAATATGCCGAAGGTTACCCTGGAAAAAGATATTATTGCGGTTGTCACGAAGTTGACAAAGCTGAGATTTTAGCTATCGATCGCGCTAAAAAATTATTTAATTGTGGTTACGCAAATGTTCAGCCTCATTCTGGATCGCAAGCTAACCAATGCGTCTATCTTGCTCTGCTTACACCGGGCGACACAATACTTGGAATGTCTTTAGATAGTGGCGGGCATTTAACACACGGTGCAGCACCAAACATTTCTGGTAAATGGTTTAAACCCATTTTATATAATGTTAATCCAAAAACATATCTAATTGATTATGATGAATTAGAAAAATTAGCTCTTGAGCATAAACCAAAATTAATCATCGCTGGATTTTCTTGTTATACACAAATACTAGATTTTGCAAGATTTAGAGCAATTGCTGACAAGGTAGGTGCTTATCTTTTAGCTGATATTGCACATATTTCTGGTTTAGTGGCAGTAGGCGAACATCCGAGCCCATTCCCACATGCTCATATTGTAACCTCGACTACTCATAAAACCCTAAGAGGTCCAAGAGGTGGTATTATACTGTCAGATGACCAAGAAATTGCTAAAAAAATCGACAAAGCAATGTTTCCCGGTCTGCAAGGCGGTCCATTAATGCATGTTATTGCCGCAAAAGCCGTTGCTTTCAAGGAAGCATTGACTGACGAGTATAAAAACTATATCAAACAAGTGGTAAAAAACGCACAAATGCTGGGCAGGACGCTTGAAAATCGTGGTTATGATATATTAACTCATAGCACAACAAACCATATGGTTATTCTAGATTTAAGAAAACATAAAATTACAGGCAAACTAGCTGCTGAATCTTTAGATCGTTCTGGTATAACTTCAAACAAAAACAGCGTGCCTTTTGATGATACATCACCATTTGTTACTTCAGGAGTAAGACTTGGCACGCCAGCTTGTACTACTAGAGGATTCAAAGAAAAAGAATTTGAAATGGTAGGTAATTTAATTTCTGACATTCTGGATTCACTAAAAGTATCAGAAAATAATTCTGATACAGAAAAAATGATATTATCTAAAGTGAAAGAATTAACAGCTAAATTTCCAGTTTATAATTAATAAATTAATTTATGAAATGTCCATTTTGCGATAGTCCTGATACTAATGTCAAAGATTCAAGAAACACAGATGAAGGAAAAATAGTAAGACGCAGACGCAATTGTGATAATTGTGGCATTCGTTTTACTACTTTCGAACGATTTCAGACAAGAGAATTAAGTGTGCTTAAAAGATCTGGCGCAAAAAGACCGTTCGATCGTACAAAGATTGAAAAGTCAATCACAACAGCTGTTAGAAAAAGAAATTTTTCTGATAAAGAAATTGAAACTCTAAGCAATAAAATAATTTTAGAACTAGAAAGTACTAGCACTAAAGAAATACCAACTAGAAAAATTGGAAAACTGATAATGAGCGAACTTGCAAAAATTGATCCAATTGCTTACATCAGATTCGCGTCTGTTTATAAAGATTTTACCAGCATTAAAGATTTCACCAAATTTATTAGTAAATTGCAGAATGATTAATCTATCATACTATTATTGAGCAGTCCAACCACCATCAATAGATAAAGAAGCCCCTGTAATTGAAGAGGCCACATCAGAAGATAGAAAATAAACAAATTCTGCTACTTCTTCAATTTCAACGAATTTTTTTGTTGCTTGCACACCTAAGATAACATTTTTAATTACGTCTTCTTCTGACATAGACCTAGCTTTTGCCGTATCAGCAATCTGGTTCATCACCATAAGTATCTACACAAATTCTGATGCTTTATATTTAGGGTTATGATTAAATCTTTTATTTCATTCATAAAGGATTAGGCAAATGGAAGTAAGATTAGAAAACCGATATAAGAAATTGGTTAGGTCTCATATGCAGATTGGAAATGAAATATCTGCTGGAGTAAAAAATGTTTTAACTCAAGATTCAGCTTTTAACCAAACACAAGCAGCTTGGCGTTTTTTTAACAATAAAAATTGTACTCTTGAGAAATTATCACAACCCTTACTTAAAGCGGCACATGAATTAAGTGAACAAGAATGTGATCAATATCAATTAATCCCTCATGATTGGAGTTGTATTTCCTATAGAAGCCATAAAAGTAAAAATGACACTTACCAAGTAAATAACAAGGCTATTGGATATGATTTGCAATCTAGTTTGATGATAAGTGATCGTCACGGAGGTCCTTTATCTTTGGTAGCGATGAACTTAAAAACAAATGAAGGAACTTTAAGCACATATAGCAACATGTTAAAAGGGTTAACTCACTTAGAAGAACTATCAAAACGAATCGATTGGCTAGAGTCTCAATCTTTTAAAAAGCCGTTAATACATATTATAGATCGAGAAGCCGATTCCATTTCTTTTTTAAGATCTGTAGAAAAAAGAAAATGGGTAATTAGAATAAATGATGATAACTATGCTTATGACGGTACAAGCGATCAGAAAATAAAAAACATTGCTAAAGGATTATTATTTTCACAGGCTCGTCTTGTTAATTACAAAGGCCTGAAAGCAACCCAACAAATCGCAGAGACTATGATTACAATAACGCGAGCTGCGCGCCCTAATCGTAAGACTGTAGATGGTAAAAAGCTACCACGCATACGCATTAAAGGAGAAGCACTAACAGCACGTCTAGTAGTAAGTCGCATAATTGACAATTCTGGAAAAGAGTTAGCTATGTGGTATTTGCTTGCTAAAAATTTGGATTCTGTTTCAGCATCAACCATTGCCTTATGGTATTATTGGAGATGGTCCATTGAGAGTTATTTCAAATTAATGAAATCAGCAGGGATGCAACTTGAATCATGGCAACAGATTACGGGGGAAGCAATCGCTCGCCGTATATTGGTAGCTAGTATGGCTTGTGTATGTGTATGGCGAATTGCTCATGCTAAAGGACCTAAAGCAAATGAGTTAAGAATTATTTTAGTCAGATTAAGTGGTCGCCAAATGAAAAGGCAAAAAACATTTACTTTGCCTGCGTTACTTTCTGGATTGTGGTCACTTTTATCATTGCAAGACTTATTAGAAAACTACAGTATAAGTAAAATTCAGTCACTGATTGCTGAGGCTTTCGGGGATAAAAATTTTGTGTAGATACTTATGGTTATAACACCAGGGCAATTAGGACCTATTAGCCTTGTTTTTGATCCTACCAAGGCTCTTTTTACTCTTAACATATCAATGGCAGCTATGCCTTCAGTAATACAAATTACTAATTCAATTTCTGCGTCTATTGCTTCTAATATAGAGTCTGCGGCAAATGGAGGTGGAACATAAATAACACTAGCATTGGCTGCAGTTCTATCTACAGCCTCTTGAACAGTATTATATACAGAAAGATCAAGATGTGTTTGACCACCTTTACCAGGCGTAACCCCTCCTACCATTTTCGTACCATACTCTATTGCTTGCCCAGAATGAAATGTTCCTTGAGAACCTGTAAAACCTTGACAAATAACTCTTGTTTCTTTGTGAATTAATATAGACATTTTCTTCCTATTTTATATAGCTTTTACAATTTTTTCAGCAGCGTCAGCTAAATCATTTGCTGCGATTATTTTCAATCCTGAATTTGCTAGTATTTGTTTGCCAAGCTCAAAATTTGTACCAGCTAACCTAACTACAAGCGGAACATTCAGCTTTACATCTTTTGCGGCAGCTACTATACCCTCTGCAATGATATCACAACGCATAATACCACCAAATATATTAACCAATATACCTTTTACAGCACTATCAGACATTATAATTTTAAAAGCTTCGGTTACTCTTTCTTTGTCAGCTCCTCCGCCAACATCAAGAAAATTAGCGGGAGATGCGCCATATAATTTTATGATGTCCATAGTTGCCATTGCAAGACCTGCTCCATTTACCATGCAACCAATATTACCATCCATGCGCACGTAGCTTAAGGAGGATTTGCTTGCTCTGGTTTCTAAAGGATCTTCTTCATCCTCATCTCTAAGCGCAGCGATTTCTGGATGTTTAAATAAAGCATTATCATCAAAATTAATTTTTGCATCAAGGGCAAGTAAATTTCCTTCATTAGTCACAACCAGTGGATTGATTTCTATTTGAGAAGCATCTGTAGCTACAAAAGCATTATAAGTTGATTCAACTATTTTTATCATTTGCTTTGCTTGATCGCCAGAAAAACCTAATCTAAAGGCAATATTACGGCAATGAAAAGGTTGAATTCCCATAGCTGGGTCAACTGAAATTTTTATTATTTTTTCTGGATTAAGCGAAGCCACTTCTTCAATATCAACACCGCCTTCTGTTGATGCCATAAAAGTAATTCTGCTTTTTGATCTATCGAGTATAACGCTAAAATAATATTCTTTAGCAATGTTGCAACCAGATTCAATATATATTCTTCTGACTATTTGACCAGCTGGGCCAGTTTGGTGGGTAATCAATTTTGTACCAATCAAGCTATGAGCTATTTTCTTTGCATCTTTCTTGTTTTTAACAACTTTAACTCCACCAGCTTTACCTCTTCCGCCAGCATGAATTTGAGCTTTAACAACGTAAATATCAGCATCAAAATCATTTAGCAAATCATCAACTTCCTCAGCTTTTAAAGCTACAACCCCATGAGAAGTAGGAACTCCATAGTTTTTTAATACTTGTTTTGCTTGATATTCATGAATGTTCATTTTGGTAATTTTATTTTAATATTTGAGTAATCTAATTTTATGTGTGCAAAAATCAAATGTAAACCAAAAAGCGAAAATCTATTAGCTTGTTTAATTTTTTATTACTACAGTATTTGCAATTTTATCATGAGTAGCTCTACCATTTTTATTAACGATCATAGAAAAAATACCAATAATTATAGTAATATACCCAAAAAATCTTTTACAAAGTCGATAAAGAGACGGTCTTGAATAATCATCAAAATCAACAATTTTCATACGCATAACCATTTTACCTGGAGTTGCACCAAATTTATGCCAAAAAAACACAAAATAACCACCCATAAATAAAGAATTTAATAGAAATAATATCCCTATATAACCAAAAAATCTAGTTGCAGAAATATAAGAATTAAATTCCGGTCTCTTAACAGCTTCTGTTATAGCTAGAGTATCGTGAATATTAACAGAAAAATCTAAGAAAAATTGATAAAACATATAGATAAATACGTAACGCGAAATTATATTCATTAGTGGCGTTAAAGCAATGGACAGAATCACTAAATCTATAGTCATGGAAAAAAGTCTTGGTATGAATTTAGGATAGATTATTTGTTTTTGCATGATTTTTATTTTATAGTGTAGTTATTTGTTTTTTGTAGCAAAACCAATTACCTTAAGCAATCTAAAAGTAAAAAATACCGTTAATAAACTACTAAGCAATAAGCCTAGCGACACTTTTAACAATGTACCATCATAAAAATAGCTTGTAAATCCTATAAATAAAGAGCAAAGCAATGATCTAGTTGCCATGATACTTGAAGAAGCCGTACCTTTGATTTTTGGAAAAATATCCAATGATTTTGTAAAAATAATTGGATAAGTTACAGCAGCTCCAATTGCATATATAGCCATAACACTAGTTGTAAGAAAAGATGATTTAGGAAATAGAAGACTTACAAACAGAGCAAAAATTCCAGCAAAAAAGAGTAATATAGTACCATATATTATACAATTCCTTTCTCCAAAATTAGTACTTATACGACCAGAATACATGCTAAAAATAGAAAATACAGAAATGATAACACCTTGATTAATCGCATAATCAATAATTGATAGATTATAAGTTTCTGTGTATAGAAAAGGAGCGCATGTAATAAAGCTCATATACCCACTATAAGTAATGCTTGGTGCCAAAGATAAATATAAAAATTTTTTATCAGTTATTAACAGATGATAATTTCTGAAGATCGCTCTAGTTTCAAGAATTTCTTTTGTTTTTTTTGTTTCAGGTAGTTTAAAATAAAGTACAAACCATGAGATTAAAGATACTAAAGCTATTACCAAGTAATTACCTCTAAAACCTAATAAACCATTGATAAAACCACCCGCAATTGGTGAAATCGACATAAAAATAGTAATCAATGAATTCATAATTCCAATAATTTTAGCTGCCTTATTCGTATCATAAACATCAGCAATCATAGCAAATACTATAACTGCAGAAGTACTCGCACCAAAACCTTGAACAAATCTCGATAAAAGAAGCATTTCAATACTATTTACAAATACGCAAAATATCGCTCCTATTAACATAATTGCATTGCCAATAAGCATCACATTTCTTCTCCCATAACAGTCAGATAATGGACCGTAAAAAACACTTGAAAGGCAAAAACCTAAAAAATTAACTGCTACAGTCATTTGAGTTAGACTATCAGAAATATTAAAATATCTGGAAATATCTGGAAAACTAGGAACTGAAATATCGATTTCAATACAGCAAGTAAGCAAGGAAATAACAAATATAAATGGTAAATTTTTGGTCACAGCTTTAATTAAATTATTAATTTTTGTGGTTAGAACAATTAACTCAGAAACTACAGATTATAATAAGAGTTGAGAAAATAGCATAGTACAAATATATTTTGTAGCAAAATATCATGAAGTCATATAACATTATATAATCATAAGTAAATTAATTTAAAAAAGTAATGATCTATGAAAATCACTGATATACCAGAATTTAAAGACAAAAATAAATTATTAATCATGAAAAGCACAGAAACTGTTGAATCTGCGGTAAAACAAATGGTGAAATATAATTATGGATCAGCAATAGTAATAGATGATAAAAAATTATCCGGAATATTTACAGAGCGTGATTTACTTGTAAAAATTGTTGCAGAAGGCAAGGATTATAAGTCTATTCTTATTGCGGAAGCAATGACAAAGAACGTAAAAACCGCTCATTTAGACGATAACGTATATGACTCAATGCGTAGAATGTCTCAGGGTCGTTTTAGACATTTGCCAGTAGTAGACGATAAAGGTTTCGTAGTTGGTATGATTTCTCAAGGAGATTTTGTTGCCATAACTTGGACCCAATTATTTCAGCAATTTAAGTCTAATACTAAAATGTCTTTTTCTTCAAAAACCCAAATTTGGATGTTTATTATTTCAATATTTACATATCTTGCTTTAATATATTTATTGATAACAAAATTATAAACTAATTCCCGATTTTTCTTTTAAAAGTCTATAATCTTGATATACCTACGCTTAAAAGCTAAAATATAGCAAATCATCTTCTTACAAAATGCCGATTATATAATTAATGACTTTTTTCTAAATTATCCTTATATTGTAGAATTAAAATAAAAATTCACTTTATTAAAGAATATGCTTAGGTTTTTAATTTTTGCAACAAAACTAGCTTTTGTAATATTTTGTTTTGTAGCTATATTTGCACTATTTATTGCTTGGCATTTTAGTAAAGATCTTCCTGACTATTCACAACTTAGGGAATATCACCCTCCTTGCGTCACAAGAATTTATTCATCAGATGGTAAATTAATTGAAGAATACGCAAAAGAGAAGAGAATTTTTGTGCCAATAGATAGTGTTCCTAAATCTCTCGTACAAGCTTTTATATCAGCAGAAGATAAGAATTTTTATACTCATTTAGGCATTGATATATTCAGTATTATTAGAGCAGCATTTGCAAATGTTTTTCATATTATAAACGGTACTAGGTTTGAAGGCGGTTCAACAATTACCCAACAAGTAGTAAAAAACTTTTTATTATCTTCCGAAAGATCAATTGAAAGAAAAGTCAAAGAAGCTATTCTTTCTTACATGCTTTCACAGACATTTTCAAAAGATCAAATTCTTGAATTATATTTGAATCAGCTATTTTTAGGAAAGGGTTATGGTGTTGCAGCTGCTGCTCTTGGTTATTTTAATAAATCAGTAGAAGAACTATCAATTGCGGAATCAGCTTTTTTAGCTTCACTGCCAAAAGCTCCCTCTCAATATGGAGCTGAAAAGAATTATGAAAAAGCACTAGCAAGAAGAAATTATGTAATTGGCAGAATGTATGATGATGGATATATTACTGAAAAAGAAGCTAGAGACTCAATAAAAGAACCCTTAAAACTTATTAAGCAAGATAAAGTACAAACAATGGATGCTGATTATTATGCAGAGCAAGTGCGCTCGGAGGTAATAGGCTTGTTTGGCGAAGAATATTTTTATACAGCTGGTCTTACTATAATCAGTTGCGTTGATTCTAAATTACAAGAAAGAGCTGCTAATTCTCTAAGGTTTGGAATTAAATCTTACGATATAAAGAGAGGTTACAGGGGGGCCATAAAAAATATTTCTTTAGATAATTGGAAAAAGGATTTAGAAATAATGCCAAGACCCGTTGGTTTAAGAGATTACAATCTAGCTGTAGTTTTAAATGTAGAAAATTCTGAAGCAAAAATAGGTTTAAAAGATGGTCAGACAGCCTTTATTAAACTTTCTGATATGGCTTGGGTTAAAACAAATTTAAAATCAGTTAAAGATATACTTAAAAATGGCGAAATTATAGTAGTTGAAAAAATAAAAAATGACTATAAATTACAACAAATACCAAATGTTAATGGCGGTATAATGGTGGTTGAGCCAAACACTGGTCGTGTGCTTGCAGCAGAAGGAGGGTATGATTATGATATTAGTAAATTTGACAGAACTACTCAAGCAAGAAGACAACCAGGCTCTTTAATCAAACCTTTTGTTTATTTAGCTGCTCTTGAAAATGGTGCAAAACCTAATGATATAATACCAGATTCTCCGATTGAAATTTATCAAGGTGCAGGACTTCCTATATGGAGACCAAAAAACTGGGATAATAAATTTATGGGTTCAATGACTCTGCGCAAGGGGCTTGAAAAGTCACGCAATGGTGTTACAGTTAGAGTTGGACAGATAGCTGGTCTTAAAAAAATTGCAGAGACTTTAAAAAGATTCGGCATTAACGATAACCCTTCAACAAAAATTCCATCGATAGTACTCGGAGCTTTGGAAACTACTCTTGAGAGAATGACAATAGCATATAGTATTATTGCTAATAAGGGACGAAAAGTTACACCGCATTATATTGAGCTAATTAAAGATAGGAAAGGAAATGTCATTTATCGTAGGGATTATGCCGAATGTAACGAGTGCAAAGATTACAAACATGACGAAGCTGGAAATGCTTTACCGCCATTAATTCCGTTGTCATTAGGGCATATTATTAGTGATGAGGCAACAAGTTACCAAATTACTTCCATTTTAATGGGAGCAATTCAAAGAGGAACTGGTAGGCAAGCGAGTAAGCTTCCACAGATTATCGCTGGTAAAACCGGCACTAGTAATGATGGCAAAGATACTTGGTTTATTGGTTTTACTCCTAAAATGATAGTTGGAACATATATAGGTTATGATATACCAAAAAGCCTTGGTAAAAGTGCAACTGGTGCAACTATTGCTCTTCCAGTATTTGTAAATTTTATGGAGACGGGTTATAAAGATATTAAATCTGTGGATTTCGAGGTTCCAAAATCCATTAATTTAATTTCCGTGAATTATGAAACAGGTAAACCATCAACAGAAAAAGGATCAATAATTGAGGCTTTTAAAGCAAATTATTACGATAAAGAGTTAAATAATTTAGAAAAAAAACAGGCAGATGAGTCTTATGATTCTTTTTCTAAATTATATAATGATATTCCAGTAGAAAACGTAGATTCTTCGGATGAGCTTTATTGAATCAATCTTAAATTTTGGTACTCTATTACAGACTCTTCGAAGATTGAGCGAAGACAAGAAGAAGTAATTTTATTTATAACTTGTTGCAATAAATTCAATAATGCAGTAAATTTCAGAAAAGAAAGAATAGATAGATCAACATAAATTTTGAGAAAACAATGCTTAATAAACAAACTATTAAATCTTTTTTTTCTGGGTTTTTAAGTGTTTTTAAGTTTGGATCTGTCAATCTATTGCAAAAAAGCAATAAAGACATTGATACATATGTATTAGATGTAGAAAATTATATTAACACTGCATATATGAAATTAAAAAATGATAATGAAAGAAACTAAAATTTTTTTTGATACTAATAGTCTCAACAAAGGATATAACAACAATAATACTACATCACTTAACAAACAAAGTGAGATAAAAATACCTAATAATAAATATAAGCATTTACTACCAGATGTAGATATTATGGCTGAGTATGAAGAGATGAGCCCTGGCACTATAAATAAAATTTTTGATATGGCAAAAATAGAGCAAGATCATCGTCATTCTATTGATTTAATTAATATTGAAAATCATACCAAGGCAATAAAAATGGGCCGGATATTTGCCCTTGCTTTAGTTTTAATAATTGCTACTGCTACTGTAATTTTAGCTTCGAGTGGATATTATATAGTCTCTGCAATTTTTTCAATAGCATCATTTGCAACAATAGGCACAGTGTCAATTATTCAGTCTGGAAAAAGATTTAATAATAAATTTATCCATAAAAATTATAATCATAATAATAAGATTAATAATTACAAAACGAAAAGCTTTAACCGTTAAGAATCATTCACTTGTAGTTTTTGCTGTTTATAGTTTTTTAAGAAGAGTGAATAGTTTATTTTACTTGATTAAACACTAGCCTCCCTTTTTTACATAGAATAAATTGTACTTAGAAAAATCAAAATCATGGATAAAAAATTAGTAGCTCTTGTTGGAAGACCAAATGTTGGAAAATCTACTTTGTTTAATAGGCTGAGTATAAGAAAAAGAGCTATAGTACACGATCTTCCCGGGGTAACAAGGGATAGGAAATATGCTGATGCTAAAATTGGTCCAATGCTATTTAGGATAGTTGATACACCTGGTCTTGAAGAATCAGAAGAAGGCAAGCTAGAACATCGCATGATGCAGCAAACAATGCAAGCAATAATGGAAGCTGATTTAGTTTGTTTAATTGTTGATAATATATCAGGAATTACTCCAGCCGATAAATTCTTTGCTAATTTTATTAGAAAATATGCTAAAAATTATATAGTAATCGCTAATAAGTCGGAAAAAAGATTTGTCCATGATAAAGAATTTTATACTTTGGGTTTTGGTGATCCAGTGCCAATTTCAGCTGAACATGGTCAAGGTCTTGCTTATTTATATGATGCTATAGCAGCAAAAATAGACACTGAAGATGTTGTAGCTATTTCTAACCCCGAAACTTCAAATTCAGTTCAAATAGTTATAGTCGGTAGACCAAACGCTGGAAAATCTACATTTGTAAATGCTATCTTAGGCGATGAAAGATTACTTACTGGTCCAGAAGCTGGAATTACTAGGGAATCTATAGAAATAGAGTGGAAATATAAAAATCATAGTTTAAAGCTAATAGATACTGCTGGCCTTAGAAAGCGAGCAAATGTAACAAAAAGTCTAGAAAAACTATCTACTGGCGATACAATTGGTAGTATAAAATTTGCTAATACAGTAATTTTGATGCTAGATAGTACCATTGCCTTAGAACATCAAGATTTATCAATTGCTAATTATGTACTTGAAGAAGGAAGGAGTCTGGTTATCGCTGTAAATAAATGGGATTTGATAAAATTAAGACGAGATTATGAAAAGGAATTCACTTATAAATTAGAAAAATTGCTTCCTCAAGTTAAAGGTATTCCGGTAGTTTTTATGTCTGCAATAAATCAAGATAAAACGAATGAAGTGCTAGACAAAGCAATTGAAATTTACAATCTATGGAATAAGAAAATAACGACTAGTAAGCTTAATGAATGGCTTGCTTTTGCAACCCAAAACCATCCACTACCTATTCAGAAAAAATTAGGTCGCAGGGTAAGACTTAAATATGTTACTCAAATTAAGTCTAGACCTCCAACTTTTAAATTCTTTTCGAATGATCCAGATAGCATCACGGAAGCTTATACAAAATATTTGCTTAATTCATTAAGAGAAAGCTTTTCCATGCCAGGGGTACCGATAAGAATGTATTTTGCTAAAACTGATAACCCTTATAGTAAAAAGTAAAGACTCAATCATAATTAAATAGCAACACTTGTATTTTAAGTCATATTGATTAGCTAACCCTAAAAAAGAAGCTTAATTTGTTCTTAAAATACAAAGCCTGATTAATTTAGTTCAAGTTATAGATATGACAAATCCTTTGATTTTAAAGAGTTTAAATGCGGCGAACCTATTTTAAAAATAAATTATGCATATCAAGATATAAAAAGATATTTAGCTTCTGTGTTTTTAGGTGTTAATCACAAAACTAAAAGAGTAATAGGAATAGGTTATTATACATTATCATCTATAGCTAACCCGATTAGGTTCCGTACAGTTGTTTAAAACAAGAGAAGGAAATACTGGAATTTGTAAAAGACGGTAGTAACTTATTAAGTTAACATAGCAGAAATTAATGAAAATGTCAATGGCAGAGAGAGTGTGTATAGAACCT
>CAMCXV010000020.1 GCA_945883665.1 Rickettsia typhi
GTCTTATATAATTCTATTACTCGGTCTCGTAGATCTTGACTATATGCTTTCATCGTAAATTATCTATAATTTCTTAAATACATTACAATATAATCAATAATTTACTGTATGTCCATTTTATCTAATACCCTAACGGGTTAGCTATAGCAGGTGATTTAAGCGAAGGGTTATTAGGAAAATTATTTGGCGATAAAGCATATATTTTCAAGGAATTTAGGATGAATCTTGAACATACAAGGCATAGAGCACCTCTCAATTTTTTAGTTCATATCATTACTTGCATTGTTAGCTATGCTCTTACTAAATTAACATATCTAAGAACAGTTTACATCTAATTCTAAACTCTCCTTATCCTAAATTTGCGTTAAGACCTTTTTGTAACGCCTGATCTTGGGCAAATTCAATATCTTAAATTAATTTTTTAATGATAAGCTTAAAGAAAAGTTAAAAATAAAAAACAGTTAAGAAGAGAAACAACACCATGTGTTTTATTTGGATTACAACATAATTGGGTTGAGAAATTACTCTTTCCTAACCTTCCTAATCAAACCCTGATTGTTATGGGTAAATCCTCTTTTCGAGTATAAATATGATACAAATAGTTATGACAAGAAGTCATAACTTGCTTAAAATACCTAATTTAATTTAAAAAATAGTATTTTCTGTTGAGTGAATAATAGTGGTTTATTTATTCACTCTTATATATTCAATAATTTCTTCTGCCGAACTATTCAGATAAAAATGCTTCATATATTTGCCATTTTTATCCATTAAATATACAAAAGAAGAGTGATCTATCATGTAATTACTAGAATTTTCAGCAGCTTCAGATTTAGTATAAAAAACCTTATATAGATCAGCGACATATTTTAAATCTTTCTCGGATCCAGTAAGGCCTATGAATTTTGAATTAAAATGCCCTAAATATTCTTTGAGCAATGCAGAATTATCCCTTTTAGGATCAATCGTAATAAATATTGGCATTACATCAATTTTATATTTCTCCAAAGTAGCAATAATATTTGCTAATTTATTTAGCGTAGTAGGGCAAATATCAGGGCAATAGGTAAATCCAAAATAAACTAAGCTAAAATGTCCTTTCATCTGCTTGCTATCAAATTTATTACCATCTTGATCAATTAAAGTAAAATTGCCACCTATTGGTATATCTTCTGCAATAGATCCACCTTGACCAGATAATGGTTTATTAGGTAATTCTATAAATATCAAAATATATGAGGATACAAGTGCTATAATTATAGCAAGTAGTATGATTATTTTTGTAGTTAACCCAATTTTTTTATGTTCTTCCATAGCATTTTACCTAATAATTTATTTGATCATCTCAGCCACTTCTAAAGCTGCATAAGTAAATATCCCAGATGCCCCAGAACGCTTGAAACTAACAAGCGATTCTATTATTACTTTTTCCCACTCAAGAGCTCCAGCATTAGAAGCAATTTTGAGCATCGAATATTCGCCACTAACTTGATATGCAAAAATATGAACATCAAACCTTTTTGAAGCTTCACGTATTACATCCAGATAAGGCATTCCCGGTTTTATCATAATCATATCAGCCCCTTCCTTAATATCTTGCGCAATTTCACGCATAGCTTCCTTGATATTACGAATATCCATTTGATATGTTGATTTATTTAAATATTCTTTTTTGTCACTGTTTACTGCCTGTCTAAATGGTCCATAAAAGCTAGAGTTATATTTTGCTGCGTAGGACAGAATATTTACATTAGTAAAGCCATTATCATCAAGCTCTTCCCTAATAGCCATTATCCTACCATCCATCATATCAGAAGGAGCTATAATATCTGCCCCAGCTTTTGATAAAACTAATGCTTGATGGGACAAAGCTTCAATCGTTCTGTCATTATCAACATCATTATCAATTAAAATACCGTCATGACCATGAATGGTGTAAGGATCAAGTGCTACATCACATGAAATACCTATTTCAATACCATGATTTTTAATAGTTCTAATAGCACGACAAACTAAATTATCGAGATTATAAGCCTCATCAGCATTTTCAGATTTTAAATCTTGTTCGATTGATGGAAATAATGCAATTGCTTTAATTCCTCTAGACGCCGCTTCTTTTGTTGTAATTAACAATTGATCTATTGATTGCCTATAGACTCCTGGCATAGTCTTGATTTCTTGACGTTGATTCTCTCCTTCAACTACAAAAATTGGTAATACAAGATCTTCAGGACGAAGAGTAGATTCTGCCATTAAATCACGAAGCCAGCTAGTTCTTCTATTTCTTCTTAATCTAACAATTGGGAACATATTTTGCCTAAACCGAGTTTGTTAAAGTAATTATCTCCACAAACTATCATGAAATTCTATAGTCTATATTCTATTTTTAGCATAATTTCTATTTAATACAAGTTTCAAGTTATAAAAATCATATTTAAGTACCAAAACATTAATAATTAAATCGGATTTGAGTGTTTCAATATTCCATAAAGAAAGCCACCCAGAGTTTTCTGAATGGCTTTTTAGTTTTTTAGTAAGTTTTTTGGCTATATAAGAAACAAATTAGATATCAAATCTTACACCAGCTGCAATATGGTGACCTTTAACAGTACCAACTGATTTTTCATTTTTTGGACCTTTCATTTTGCCTAGATCTCTATAGCTATATGTTAATTCACCATTTACACCAGATGCGAATTCTGTTGAAGCACCTAAATGTACGGCGTAAGCAAAATTGTTTTTCTTTTTAAATTTTGCAGAATCAGTAGTAGTGGTACCATTCGGGAAGTTTGAAGTTTTTGTACTCTTACCACTAACCATGGACATACCAACACCAGCACCAGCAAATATTTTAGCAACACTAACATCAAATAAGTCAACAAAACCATTAACCATTAATGTATCGGCATGCGCTTTTACTTTTCCAGATAATTTTGCATTATTATCTGTACCTGATATCTTATATGTAGGGTTTACGTAATGATCAAAAGTTAGATCTGCTCTAACATTATCCATTACATAGTAACCAACACCAAGACCAAGAAATACATCGTTTGTTGATTTTGCGTTTGGAATTTTATCTAGTTTATCCCAACCGACTTGACCTTTTACATAGAATGTATCTTCCGCTGCATAAACTGTAGAAGTAGCAATAGTTAATGCCGCCGCTGTGGTTAAAAGAATTTTTTTCATGATAATCTCCTTAATAATTATTTAAGATTCAAAATATATACATAGCTTAAAGTAATTTTCTATGTATAATTCCCTACGTACATTGTATTTATAAATCTAAATCTATCAAACATATTTATCTATAATGACTAAATTAATTTTAACATAATTAACGTTATGTTGTATTATTGCAATAAAGAAGATAGAGCTAACTTGTTATTTATATAAATTTAATCTATGTATCTTAGCTTAGGATGCTCTTGCTATCATGTAGTTACTTGAAAATGAATGTAATTTTGCCTTTATTACTTCGCCAACATTATAGTTACCATCAATTTTTACTGGTATAAAATTCTCTGTATGAGCCATATTATTTTTTTCAACCAAAATATTTACATCTCTACCAAGATTCTGATTAAAAAATTTATGTAATTCTTTTATTCCTTCTGCTCTTAAAATTGCCGCCCTTTCTTTTCTAATATTCTTAGGTACTTGAGGCATTCTAGCAGCTGGCGTACCTTCCCTTTCTGAATAAGGGAAAATATGTAAATATTGCAGCCCTGCCTCGGAAATTAATTTTTTTGTATTCTCAAACATCTCATCTGTTTCAGTCGGAAATCCAGCAATAATATCAGCGCCAAAAGATACTTCTGGTCTAATAGATCTGAGTTTGTTGCAAAATTCAATTATTTGCTCTCTATTATGGCGACGTTTCATTCTTTTTAAAATCATATTATCTCCAGCCTGCAAGCTAATATGAAAATGTGGCATTATTCTTGGGTTATAAGCAATAAGGTCAAACAGATCATCATCTATTTCTGCTACGTCGATTGAGGAAAGTCTAAGTCTTTCTAGATTAGGTATCAAAGCTAATATTCTTCTAATCATCTGAGCAAAACTAGGTGTTCCAGGTAGATCAGATCCGTAAGCAGTTACATCTACACCTGTTAATACTATTTCATGATAATTTTCAGCAACTAAGATTCGAATTTGCTCAGTAACCACTCCAATTGGTACGGATCTACTATTACCCCTTCCATATGGTATCATACAAAAAGTACATCTATGGTCACAACCATTTTGTACTTGGATGAAAGCTCTAGCTTTGCCCTCAAAGCTTTTTACTAAGTGATTTGCCGTTTCTTTAACAGACATAATATCATTAACAGCAACTCTTGCATCTCCAATAAAATAATTAGTACTTGAGAGTTTTTCCTCGTTACCCAAAACTTTATCTACCTCAATCATTGACCCAAACATTTCTGGATTATTTTGGGCAGCGCAGCCAGTAACAATTATAGTTTTGGATGGATCTTGTCTTTTTATTTTACGAATAGCCTGTCTTGCTTGTTTTTCAGCTTCTTTTGTTACTGCGCAAGTGTTAAATACTACAACATTTTCAAGTTGTGATTTTGCTAAATTATTTTTGATAATCTCGCTTTCATAAATATTTAATCTGCATCCGAAAGTTACTACTTCTTGGTTTTTATTCATAAATAATATTCCCCAGTAAAAACATATGATGCTGGACCAGTCATCAAGATTTGATTATCTTGTTCTTGCATTTTTAAAGAACCTAGTTCAAAAGATACTAGCGCTGCTTTATCAACAAAACCCAGTTTACTTGCAGCTGCAAAACTAGCAGATGCACCACTGCCACAAGCCATTGTAAAACCCGCACCCCTTTCCCAGACTTTTAAAAAAATAGTATTATCTTCAACTTGGGCAAAATTTACATTTACTCCATTAGCAAATAAATCATGGTTTTGTAAATTTTTGCCAATGATTTTTTTATCTTTATCACTTAGTTTAGTAAAAATTACAAGATGAGGATTAGCAACATCCACGCAAATCATTTCTTTTGGTTCTATCCTATATTTTTCAGCTATTTGCCATAATTTTTCTTGTGTTGGCATCCAATCAGTTGAAAAATTCGCTATACCCATATTAACAGTAATATTATCTGGATCAGAATAGACAGAGTTAATTTTTTTATCGTCAATATTTATTGTCACATCCTTAATTCCATATTTATCAAAAATTAAACGAGATATGCATCTAGAAGCATTACCACAAGCTTTTGCCCTAGACCCATCTTGATTAAAAATATTCATAGAAATAAAATGATCATGCTTTGTATAAGTTATAAATTGATCACAACCAATGCCAATTTGACGATTTGAAACAGTAATTACAAAATTTTTTATATCTTCAATCTCTGAAATTAGAGAATTTTCAACAATAACAAAGTCGTTGCCTAAACCATGCATTTTAATAAAAACAATTTCTTTCATAAATATAATTTTGAAAAAATAGAAAAATATTTCAGCCGTTATTATACCAAATTTTTATAAGAATTATAGCTTTTTAAAAATTATTCATTTGCAATAAGATATTTTCTAGTAGAAACTAGAGTTAAACAGGATAAGTATATGATATTTGATAGAAAAAAAGCTCTATATAATTTTGCTTGGATTATCTTATTTCAGTGTATAGGTTTTTGTCTTGGTCAGATAACTAAAATCAACATGGATTGGTATAATTCAATTGTAAAATCTTCACTTACACCACCAGGCTTTGTTTTTTCAGTAACTTGGACTGTACTATATATTATTCTAGCATTAGTAGGAAAGTTTCTTTGGGATAAAAAACAAGAAAAGCAAGTTAAACCATTATTAACATTATTTCTAATTCAGATGATATTGAACTGGATATGGACTCCTATCTTTTTTGCAATGCATATGACCGGTCTATCCTCCTTGATAATATTAATTATGATTATAATAAATGGCTATATAATGGTAAACTCATTAAACAAATATCATAGAATAACATATGCTATGATACCATATTTTTTATGGCTAATCTTTGCGACTTATTTAAATCTAGTAATATGGTTCGAGAATTATTGAGGTCTATCAATATTAGTTAAATACCAAGAAGGGTTTTTGCTTAAAGTACTCTTAGAAAAAGTCCATTCTTCATGTAAATCTTTGATTTTTTCAGTAACATTGCTACCCATCAATAATATTTTGATGAAAATATTATTACCAAACATGTATATCTCAGATATTTGTGCTGAGATTTTTTCTGAATCTTCTGTTAATTCGCCATAATTTGCTGCTATTGATTTAAAATTATCAATATATCTTTTATCAACCAGCTCTTCTAACTGTGTATTATCATCATTAAAAGCAGCTTCTAGAATCATTTTAAATGCTAGTTTTGCCCCATTAACAAAAAGTCTTGCATCAAAAGAAGGAGCTTTATCTAGAACTTCTTGCAATCCTTTTTCGATAGAATCTTTATTTTCCAACAAGATTAAATCTTTAATTTCTAATTTACTTGGTTTTGAAAAATTAGGTTTTAGAATGTTTGCAGAACCAGTGTAAGTAACGTCTTTGAGAGTTTTACTAAAATTTTCTCCAAAAAAACTTTTATTTTTTGCGGGATCATCACTCGATGTACTTCCTAAATTAGATATGAGTTTACTTATTATAAAAAAAGCAATTCCTGCGAATATAATAAGTTCTAAAACCTGACCTGACATTAATTTAACACCCATATAAATAATTTGATCTATTATAAGTCTAAAAGAATCTTTTTGCAAAGACATTTAACCAATAGATCTAGAATCAAATATTTGAATTTTATTTACTGTTAACATACAGGTCGATAAAAACACAGTTCTAGAAATTAATCTTTAATAATTTATTAATTATAAACATTATTTTTGTAGTTTTCAAAGCAAAGACACTATACTAAACAAATCTCAAAAGAATAAATATTTATATGACAGAGCAAAATTTTACTTGGATTGTTTTTATATCTCTAATTACTGCACTTTTAATCATTGATTTAGGTATTTTAAATAAAAAAGATGAAGTAATTAGTTTTAAAAAAAGCATATATATTAGTCTTTTTTATTTAGCTATATCATGTTTATTTGGTTTATTTATTTTATATGAGTTTGGACCAGATAAAGCGAGTGAATATTATACGGGATTTCTTTTAGAAAAAGCTATGTCACTTGATAATATTTTTGTTATGTCAATGATTTTTACTTTTTTTGAAATTCCCATAAAATACCAGCATAGGGTTTTATTTTGGGGTATATTAGGTGTAATTATTTTCAGAGCAATAATGATTTATGTCGGATCATCTCTGATTCAACAATTTGAATGGATATTATTTGTTTTTGCAATAATCCTTATTATCACAGGTTTTAAAACTTTATACATGGTAGATAAACCAGCTAAAAATATTAAAGATATTTTTATATATAAATTTCTTAGCAAGCATTTAAACCTTTATCCAGAATTAGTAGGTAATAAGTTTATTATCAAAAAAGATGGTAAATTGTTTTTTACACCTTTGTTTATGGCTCTAATTACCATTGAAGCAATGGATTTAATCTTTGCTGTGGATAGTATTCCTGCCATTTTTTCAATAACACAAGATAGCTTTATCGTGTATAACTCCAATATTTTTGCAATTTTAGGTTTGAGAGCTTTGTTTTTTTGTCTTGTAGATATAGTTGAAAGGTTCAGATATATTAAATATTCTCTTGCTATTATTTTAATTCTAATTGGAATAAAAATAATAGTTTCGCATGTAGTAGTAATACCAAAAATTTTGCCATTAATAATAACAATAATTTTAATATTGATAGGAATTATAGTTTCAATAATAAAAGATAAAGAAGAAAAAGCTAAGTAAAATTAATAATAGAATACGTAAATTTATCCCTTGACTAAAGGAATAGACAATAGTATTTTTTGCTGAAATTCGCTCTACAAATATAATATATAATAACATAAATAGGTTAACATGATGGTGGTAGGCAAAATAATCAATAATAAATTACACGGTAATAAACTGTATATTTGTGGTGTATTATTGTTGTTTACCTTCACATATTTACTGAATTTTTGTACAGCAATATACCAATGCGCCCTGATGTTTACTATCATCGCTATTACAACTAATTCTTTAACATCCTTCTGTTCTAAAGCAAAGAGCTTATATGCTCTAGCCTTTGCAATTATAGTAAATTTTGTTTTTCTTGGGAAACTACCTTATTATATTGATGGCACAATAGTAAACGGCTTGGTTTTTGCCTCATTCTCGTCTTTGATGATATCCATGTACTGGTCAAGTGTTGTTTTTCAAAAATTAACAAAAACCCTTGGTTTTATAAAATCTAATGCTTTATCACTTATCTTATCCTCTGTAATAGATGGTTTTATTATGGGCGTATTTTTTATTCTGAACAATAAATTTTCCCACTCAAGAGTTTTAGATATCTTCAGCAGAGAAGTATCTTATAAGATAGCTTATATATTAGCAGCTTCTTTTATGATTCATCTTTTTGTAAAGATGTTTAAAAATAGAGATAATCTAAGTCATAACTTAAGTAGATAATTATCTATAGAATAATAATACAACAAACAACAAAATTTTTGTTAGTTAGTTGTATATTCTAACTTCACTTTCTTGAGAGATAGCTTCCCTTGGCAATATGATTTGCTGGGGTCAACAAGGATGGAATTCATTGCTTCCCTACCAAGCAACATTCTGTGGCGCATTATATCGCGCTTTGTGAGTGTTATATCTATATCCCAATAATGAGCACCAATTTTTATTGGAGATCTAATAACCAAGCGCTCTTCTGTGTGTCCATTTGAACTTCTAATAATACGAGTATCAATAATCTCGGAAATAGTATGACGGCTAATGGTATCGTTATTTTGTAATGGATGTATAGCAAACTTAGCATATTTTTTGTTGTTCATTTCTATAACTTCTAAATTATAAGCATGAAGTGCTGAAGTTTTGGCTCCTGTATCAATTTTTACCTTTATTAAAGGAGTATTAAGCATAGGAAGAGAAGCCCATTCTCTCCAACCAATTAGCAATAATTCTTTACTAATCATTAGTCTAAATCCTCTTCAAAATATATCACTTCTTCAGCAACAGCTCTTACATTATCAAAAGTTGCTATATGAAATAATGCATCACCATTACTAACAAGAGGCATCATAGTAATACCAATAATAATTCCTGTTTTCTTAGCTTTTACATGCATTTTTTCAGTTCCAAACGGGTTTGAAATAATACCGAGTATTTGATCTTTATTTACCTTGTTTCCAATTTTTTTCTTTGTTTGTAAACTCCCACTAATTGGAGCTCTAACCCAATGACTTGAACCTGCTCTAAAAACTTCCCTAGATTTTGGTAATCTTGATCTTACTAATTTTCTATCAACCATACCAATTTCACACATAACAGCAATAATGCCATTTTCAGCTGAAGAAATTATCTTTTCGTCATATCTTAGAGCCTCTCCCCCTTCAAACAAAAGAATATTTATACCCTTATTAAATGCTGATTCACGCAAAGAACCATCTCTCATATTAGAATGTAAAATTACAGGAACACCAAAAGCTTTTGCTAATTTCTCTATTTCTGGATTATCTAAATAACCTCTAATTTGTGGAAGATTAAATCTATGAGCGCTTCCAGTATGAAGATCAATACCATATTGACATTTCATCACTATTTCTTTCATAAAAATATGAGCTATTCTTGAAGCTAGTGATCCATTTTTTGAACCAGGAAAAGTTCTATTTAAATCTCTCCTATCTGGTAGATATCTAACGTTACGATTAAAACCAAAGACGTTTACAATTGGTACGGCTATTAAAGTACCTTTTATAGAATTAAGAATTTTCTTGCGTGATAGAAGTCTTTTTATTGTTTCAACGCCATTTATTTCATCACCATGTACGGCAGCGCTAACAAACATAAATGGACCATCTTCATTACCACGAATCACCTCGACTGGTATGGTTATATCGGTATAGTCATAGAGTTTAGCAATTATTATTTCTAGCTGCTTTCTTTCGCCTTTTTCTATTTTTATTCCATTAATAATAAAATCTTTTTCTACGCCCATAATTTTAAAAACCTATACTTTTTGACGACTATTTTTTTCTACAGATTTAATAGCAAATTTTTCTATATATTCTATTATTGCACTAGCAATATCTTTTCCAGTAATTTTTTCAATTCCTTCGAGCCCAGGAGATGAATTAACCTCAAGTACTAATGGACCTTGTGATGAGCGCACAATATCTACCCCAGCAACGTTAAGACCTAGAGATTTTGCAGCCTTTACAGCGATAGCCCTTTCTTCAGGTCTAAGTTTCACAGGCTCAGCTTTACCACCTATATGCAAGTTTGAACGAAAATCACCTTCGGCACTTTGACGCTTCATGGCTGCAAAAACTTTATCCCCAATTACAAAACATCTAATATCAGCACCGTCTGCTTCTCTGATAAATTCCTGTACCAAAAAATCTGCTTGTAGGTTTAAAAACGCATTAATTAAACTTTCTGCTGCTTTATTGGTTTCTGCAAGGAGAACACCTTTTCCTTGAGTTCCAGTTAGAACTTTAACAATCAAAGGCGCCCCACCAACAAATTTTATTAGATCTTCTGTGGCATTTGCTGAATGTGCATAGCCAGTTACTGGCATAGCAATGTTTTTTCTTGCAAGTAGTTGATGAGCTCTAAGTTTATCTCTAGATCTACTAATTGCAATTGAACCATTCAAAGGCCACACACCTGAAACTTCGAACTGTCTGAGAACAGCAGTGCCATAAAATGTAACTTTTGCTCCGATCCTTGGGATTACCGCGTCAAAATCTAGTTTGCATTTTTCCAAATTGGTTTTATAGTAGATGTCTGGGTTGTTTGCAGTGATATTCATATAACATTTTAGAACATTGACCACTTTTACATCATGACCCCTTTTCTCAGCAGCTTCTATTAACCTTCTTGTTGAATAGATTTTTTTACTTCTTGATAAGATACCTAATTTCATTTTTTTCTATTTATTTATTTAGATGAATTGGTATACACCATTATTTTGATGTTAAATATGTATAATATCAAATAATACGTAATAATATTATTAATCATGATTATGATTGTTGTTATTAAGGTACTTTGTGAAGTTTATTTATAATTAATTAAACTTAGTGTTTTTACATAATACCATTTCTATAAAACTATGCCAACTATTTAGCTTAGATAATAAATTTACTTGAAAATTGCTTTTAAGGCGTCATGTAATGTGGGATATTTATAATTAAAATTACCATCCATTAAAATTTTAGGTACAATATTTTGACCATTTAATAATAATTCTTCACCCATTTGACCAAAAATTAAATTAACATAGAATTTTGGCAAATTAATGAAAGCAGGGCGTTTTAAAATTTTGGCAAAAATTTCAGTAAATTCTTTGTTTGTGACTGGGTTTGGAGAAGTAATATTAACAGGACCATGAATGTTTTTATGTGAAATGATATGAAATATGGCTCCTATTAAATCATCTCTGTGAATCCATGATAACCACTGATCCCCACTACCTATTTTGCCCCCAGCACCAAATTTGTATGGGATTAATAATTTAGCAAGAATTCCTCCATCTTTCTCAAGAACTATACCGGTTCTTAAAAAACAGGTTCGAACTTTGAATTCTTCTGCGTTTCTTGCAGATTTTTCTATTTCTTTACAAAGAGAAACAATAAATAATTTTTCATTCTCTTTTGACGGTTCAGATTTTTCTGTAAATTTTTCTTCTAGGCTTACACCGTAATAACCAATACCAGAAGCAGCTATCATTAAACTTGGCTTTATCTTTGCTTTAGCAATGTAATTTACAATTAGTCTATTACTTTCTTTTCTAGAGTAAATTATTTTTTGTTTTAGAGATTCTGTCCAATATTGAGAAATTGTTTCCCCAGCTAAGTTTATAATTATATCATATGGACGATGTTTTTCATCCTCTTCCTCGGGCAATTTATCTATAATTTGTATTTTGCTAGAGAAAATCTTGCTTGTATTTTTTATGTTTCGAGAAAGTACAGTAACTAGATATTGTTCTTCGAGTAAAGCTTTAACTAAAGCTTTACCTACAAAACCAGATCCTCCTACCACTAGAACATGTGCTGACATTATTTTTAAGTTATAATTTATTAAATAATTCTAATCTATTTTTATAAAAAAATAAAGTAATTCACAATTAAGTAATGCAAATATCAATAATTGAAATTTTTTATTCAAATGGTTTTCTACTTTCAAAAGCTGCCCACAAAGTTCCTTCGTCTAGATAATCAAGTTCTCCGCCAATCGGTATTCCACTTGCTAGTCTTGAAGTTTGGATTTGATGATTTTTAAAATATTCCGTAATAAAATATGCGGTAGTTTGACCGTCAAGTGTTGAATTTGTAGCAATAATTAATTCCAAGGTTTGGTTTTCATTACATCTTCTTAATAGATTTGGTAATTTTAAGTCTTCAGGACTTCGATTTTTACTACTAGAAAGAGTGCCACCAAGAACATGATATCTGCCTTTAAAATGACCGCTTCTTTCGATTGCCCATAATTCAGCAACTGTTTCGACTATGGCAATTATAGTGTCAGTCCTTTTGTGATCAAGGCAAATTCTGCATTTAGAGCTATAATCAATATTATTGCAAATTATGCAACAATTTATTTTATTGTTAGCGTCTTGTAAACCATCAATAAGTCCTTTTAACCTTAAATCTTTATCTTGTAATAAATGGATAACTATTCTTCTTGCTGATCTTGTTCCAAGACCAGGTAACTTAGAAAACAAATAAATTAACTGGTCTGGTCCAGATGTTTCTTTAATCATTTTGACTATAGTTAATGTAATTAAAATTTAGTTATCAATATTTTCTATTTAAAAAGGCAAATTCATCCCTGGTAATCCAGCAATATTGCCAAAAGCGCCAGTCATGCTATTTTTTGATTCTTGGTCAGCTTTTGCTTTTGCATCATTATATGCGGCAATTACCAAATCTTCTAAAACTTCTTTATCATCTGCTTTTAAAATAGAAGGATCTATTGAGATTTTATTCATTTCTCCGTTTCCGGTCATGTTAACTACAACAATCCCTCCCCCAGATTTACCTTGAAATTCTTTCTTTGCAATCTCTTCTTGCATCTGCTTCATTTTTTTTTGCATTACTTGAGCTTGTTTCATCAGTTGATTAATATCCATATTTTAGACCCTTTTTTTATAAATTAGATAAATTAAGATTTAAGAATTATATCGGAAATATCCGCATTAGGAAAATTATTTTTTATTACAGAAAAATCTTCACTATTTTTTACTTTTTCAAGCAATGTTTTTTTTAAACTATTGATATTTTCTTGTTGAGAGATAATGATATTCCATTCAATTCCAGACCATTTGTGTAAAAGAGATTTAAGATGTTTTTCTTGTATAATCTTGGTACTTACCACTATTTCTATTAATGGCGAAGTGAAATTTTTTACTTCTACTTCATTTAGTAAAATATAATATAATTCAATTTCTTTTTCTTGATGACAAAATTTGAGGAAATTAAAAATATTGTTAGTATTTTCTGGTAAATCATCTTCTTCAAAAAATGAATTTTTGGATGGATCTAATTCTATAATTTGACTGGAAGCATCCAAGATATGTTCAATTTTAGGAAGATTACATGAATATATAGCTTTTATGATGAGCATTTGAGCTGTAACTAATTCATTATGGGATGATTTTATTTCATTAGCTCCATTATTAAAAATTTGCCATAGAATGCTAAGTCTTGATAGGCTCATTCCAACTAAGATATCAGTAATTTCCGTATTATAATTTTTGTGCAAAGGATCATGAAAGTTTGGTATGGCTTTCTCTTTAACTAAAGACGCAAGAAAGTCGGAAATTTGTTGAATAAAATATTCTAAATTACTAGAATTCATATATATTTCTTCAAGTAATTTGATTGATTCTCTAGTATTTCCAGCAATAATTAATTTTATTAATCTTAAAATAGTAATAGTTTGAACAAGTCCAAGCATTTTATTTACAGATTTGGAATCTATAATATCATTTTGCTCTGTATTATAAATATAACTAGATGCTTGATCGAGTATTACAGTGGCGTCTCTTGCCGAGCCTTCTGATTTTAAGGCAATTATTTTTAAAGCCTCCTCTTCAAATTTTAAATTCTCAATTTTAGCAATATTTTTTAATAACGTTAAAATTTCTTCAAAAGTGAGTCTTCGCAAATCATATCTTTGACATCTAGATAATACTGTTAGAGGAATTTTTTGCACTTCTGTTGTGGCAAAAATAAAGACAACATGGGCTGGTGGTTCTTCTATTAGCTTAAGCAATGCGTTAAATGCACTTTTTGAAAGCATATGAACTTCATCAATAACAAATATTTTATATTTGCCAATTAATGGGCGATATTCACTGCTTTCTATTATTTCTCTTACATCATCTACACCCGTTCTACTAGCTGCATCAATTTCTATCACGTCAGGGTGGTTGTTTTTGCTAAAACTTTCGCAGTTTTGGCATGTTCCACAAGGTAGAGCATTATTTGAACTATCATTCAGAAGGGAAGTGCAATTAATAGTATTAGCTATTATTCTTGCTGAAGATGTTTTACCAACGCCCCTGATTCCAGTAAGTAATATTGCTCCAGCAAGTTTTTGATTATTAATGCAATAGCTTAGGGTTTTTGTCAATATTTCCTGACCTACTAGCTCCTTAAAATTCTTGGGTCTATATTTTCTGGCAAACGGTAAGTAGCGTGGCAAATTTTTAGCCATAAATTTCAGTAGTTTCTAATTTTATTAGCTAGCACTGACCCACTTAAGATTTGCTCTGGCTGCTTTCTTTCGAACCTGACCAACTAAACAAAATAAGCGCCCAAGCGCTAGCCAAACTTAAGATAATGTTTTTAAAGATTTCTTGCAAGTATTTAGTTGCTTTTTTAGTTACTTTTTTAGTTACTTTTTGGGAGTTTTATTTACAGATTTTTTGATGACCTAAAGATTGACATATTTTGCAGAAAATAATAACTTATGTTTTTAATGTTTATAATATTTTTTGGAGTTTCATATACCCTATGTCTGATAAAATTAATAATTATCTCAAGCTGGAAAAGCAAATTGAGCAAATTTCCCATTTAAGCAATATTGCTTCATTGGCTCATTGGGATTCTGCGACTATGTTAAAATCTGGATCTGCAAGAGCAAGGCAAGCTGAAATGGCTACGCTTGAATCTTTAATTCATGAGATGAGTATCAGTCAGAAAATTGGTGATTTGATAGAAGAGGCTTTATTTGAGAGTGATTTTTTGGATGATTGGCAAAAAGCAAATTTGCAATTGATAAAAAAATCTTACGAGGAAGAGCTTTGCATTACCCCAGAAATGAAACGTGAATTCTCTATAGCTTCCAGTGAGTCTGAATTTATTTGGCGTGACTGCCGAGCTAAAAACGATTTTAAAACTTTGATTCCTTATTTAGATAGAGTTTTTCAAGCCTCTATTCAAATAGCTACTGTAAAATCCCAAAAACTTGGAAAGCCGATTTATGATAGTTTAGTTGATAGTTACGATCCAGGGAGAGAAGTTTCAGAGATTGATAATGTATATAAGGTGTTGAAAATAGAACTGCCGCGATTGATTGCTAAAATATATGAAAAACAATCTTCTGAAAAATTTATAAAATTAACTAAACCAATAGATGAAAATACTCAGAAATCGATAGGGATCAAAGTTTTAGAAAAAATGGGATTTGACTTAAATCGAGGTAGACTTGATAAATCAACGCATCCATTTTGTATAGGTGGGCGTTTTGATGTAAGGCTTACTACTAGATATGATGACAGTAATTTTCTTTCTAGCTTATTTGGAGTGATTCATGAGACTGGTCATGGTTTATACCAACAAAATCTACCGGAAAAATATATCCATCAACCAGTGGGAATGGCTAAAGGTATGGCTTTTCATGAAAGTCAATCTTTAATTATGGAGATGCAAGCTTGTACTTCTATTCAGTTCACTGAATTTATAGCAAAATTACTTAAAGATGAGTTTAATTTTACGGGGTCAGAATATTTGGCTGAAAATTTATATAAATTGATGACAAGAGTCCGTCCTAGCTTTATTCGGGTAGATGCTGATGAAGTAACTTACCCATTGCATGTTATTATGCGTTTTGAAATCGAACAAGAAATAATCAATGGTCGCATAAAAGCTATTGATTTACCAGAAATATGGAATAGTAAAATGAAGGAATATCTAGATATTATCCCAGATTCTTATTCAAATGGATGTTTACAAGATATTCATTGGCCAGCTGGTATGCTTGGTTATTTTCCTTCTTATACTAATGGCGCTATAGTTGCTAGCATGCTTATGCAGAGTGCAAAGCAACAAAATACTAATATAGATAATGAATTATCTAAAGGTGAATTTGGTGGATTAAATAGTTATCTGAATAAAAATTTACGTGAATATGGATCACTAAAATCTTCAAAGGAATTTTTAAAAGAATCAACAAATCTTGAACAAATTGATCCAATGATTTTTATTGATTATTTAAAAAATAAATACCTTTATTAGAATAAAAATAGGTGCGAAGAAATTATTTTCTTTCTTGATGTAGAGACTTTATTTAATCAAAAATAATCTGGTAAAATCTGTTAAAAACATCTGGAATACAGCTAGTAATAGGAACATAATAAAAGATAATGTCCAAAAGAATTTCTACCTACAATTTTTGATAACAATGCAATAAGCGGATTTCAACGATATAGATTGTTTTATAAACCATTGAAGATTTTTTTAGACGAATTTAATAAGCTTAAAAAGAAATTACGTGAACAATTTATTAAAGCTACCAAACTGTACTTATCAGCTTTGCAGCATGTTGGGTTAAATTTAAATAGTTACAGTTATTAATGGAGATCATGGTAGGATAATGCTATATTTAATGTTGATATCTACAATTGAGACATTATCTTCTAAATCTTCTAAAAAAATATCTACGAAGGAAATTAAAAATCTTTAAGAACTGAAATTATGGCTACTACCAAAGCTTTTAAAAGTTTTATTAAAAAATATTCTATAGGTTATGAAGGAATACAAGAAATTCTTGATGAGAATATTAGATATATCTCTACAGAAATTTTGACAATACTCTGGGCAAAATTTATGATGCTAGGTCTAGATATTTGCATGACGGCACGCCCATGATTTTGAGTACTGTCAGTGGTAATATTTTACCTGAAAAATTACCTCATGAATGGTGGTTTGAAGGACTAGTAAGACACTGCTTAAAAAATTATTTAGAAAATAAAGAAAATCTAGAGGGTACATAGAATACTAACAAAGATATATGATCGTAATTATTTCTCCATCGAAAACGCTAGATTTTTCTACTAAAATAAACACAGAATATTCAAGCCCTGATTTTTTAAAAGAAACATCAGATCTTATTCAAATTTTACGTAAACTTACAAAAGTAGATATATCAAGGTTAATGTCTTTAAGCGATAATCTAACTTCTCTTAATTACATGAGATACGCTAGTTTTAGCACTTCTTTTACTTTAGATAATGCTAACCAAGCAATATACGCCTTTAAAGGTGATGTTTATGAGGGTCTTGCAATCGATAAATATAGTAACGAAGATATTCATTATGCACAGGCTCATTTACGGATTATCTCAGGACTTTACGGCTTGTTAAGACCACTTGATCTGATTCAACCTTATCGTTTAGAAATGGGAACAAAATTAGCGAATTCTAAAGGAAATGATCTCTATGCATATTGGGGAAATAGTATTACAACTAAGCTAAATGAATTGTTGCAGTTATCAGATACTAATATCTTAGTCAATCTAGCATCTATAGAATATTTTAAAGCAATCAATACAAAATTGTTACATGCTAATTTAATAACTCCAATATTTAAAGAAAAAAAGGGAGGTACTGAGAAAGTAGTAGCATTATTTGCAAAAAGAGCAAGAGGTATGATGGCCTCTTATATAATGAAAAACCGTATCAATACACTCGAAGGGATCAAAGAATTTAAGCAAAATGGTTATCAATTCGATCAAGCAAGTTCGTTTGCACAAGAGTTAGTTTTTATAATTGGACTTTGGACAAAACTATTCCCAGGAGCCCTAAGTTTATTCAAAAAAATAGTGTTTCAAAGCTCCATTATCGAATTTTAGGTAGTATTTAATAGTAAATTTGTAAATTCTGAGGCAGAAATATTGAATTTTTTTAATGTTGCTT
>CAMCXV010000021.1 GCA_945883665.1 Rickettsia typhi
ATAATCTAAACTAGATAAAATCGAGCTGTTCATGGACAATTTATATTCAAAATGACTTAATATGTTAGTTTTTTTTAATTTCAAATTATATGATAAATTTTCTAATTCTAGATTTTTATAATTTAATATTTTAGTTGGTTTTAGCCTAGAGTGTGGAAAGTATTTTAAAGCTATAATTTTTTGTTTCAAAAGATTAGGTAACGATTCAGATAATCTAAAACTTAACTCATCCAATCTTTGAATATTATTATTTAGATAATTTATTGGATATTTAAGTATTCTATTAGAATTTTCTAAAATTTTTGCTTGATGATTGATTAACGTAGTAACCCTAGTTTTTAGATTAGCAAAAAGATGACCTAATGTATATTTCAGATTTTCAATCACTGGTACAGCAAATTCAGCAGCAGCAGTAGGAGTTGGAGCGCGAAGATCCGAAACAAGATCGATTAAAGTATAATCAGTTTCATGTCCTACAGCTGATATTATTGGGATAACAGAGTTAAATACAGCGCGCAAGACTATTTCTTCATTAAAAGACCATAAATCTTCTATTGAACCGCCTCCTCTTGCGATAATAATTACATCTGGTCTTAATTTTTCTTCTAATATATTAAATCCATTTATAGCAGCTGTGATTTCGGAAGCAGCATTTTCTCCCTGAACTGTTACAGGCCAGATGCATAAATGCACTGGAAATCTATCTGTAATTCTATGGATAATATCTTTTATTACGGCGCCAGTTAGTGAAGTTACAATGCCTATTTTTTTGGGTAAGTAAGGAATCTTTTTTTTATGTTCAAGTTTGAATAATCCTTCAGCTTCTAGTCTGTTTCTTCTTTCATTTAAAATTTGTATAAACGCTCCAGTACCATATGGTTCTATTAGCTCTACTGAAATTTGGTATTTTGATTGACCGGCATATGCTGTGATTTTTCCAGTAACGATTACTTCAAGCCCCTCCGTGAGCTTAAAATTAATTCTAGCAAGGCTATGTCGCCAACAAGTTGCGGCTATAACTGAATTAGTATCTTTTAGGCTGAAATAACCATGACCAGATGTGGCAATTTTAAGACCAGATATTTCTCCTTTAATTCGAATGTTAGAGAAATTATTTTCAAGTAACCATTTAATCTTATTAGATATTTCTGTTACTGAAAATTCATTGGCAATAATGTTTAAATCTTTAGCAGCAGAATGATTGAGCATATAATTGTCAGTATTGTTTACTAAAATTAAATCAGTGTCTATAATGTAAGTTCTTTTCAAGTAATAATTTTTAAGTTAAATCAAATGCAGTTGTTTTGCAATTTTTTATTAGTAATAATTATTTTTTGTATTTCGAAAAATATTTATGCAGGAGATTTACAAAAAAAAGATCATGAATCTTTAATTCTCAAAGCGGATTTTATCAAATATGATAATGATCTAAATGCCATTACTGCAAATGGCAATATTTATTTATATATGGATAAATATATTCTAACAGCTGATAATATATATTATGATATAAAAAAAGACGTAGTATTTGCTGAAGGTAATATCAGAATTAAAGATGAAGTAGGAAGAATTATCACCGGTCAAAGAGCTGTTTTAAAAGATAAACTTAAAAAAGCTGTTATTGATGAATTCATGTTAAGACTGCCAGATGATTTATTGCTTATGTCAGCATATGCTAATAAACAAGATGAAAATAGAGTTAATTTGCATAAAGCAAATTTTACACCATGTAAGATTTTTTGTGGCAATAAACCTATTTGGCAAATAAAGTCAGAAGATACAAATATAGACTATGAAAAACAGCAAATCACATATAAAAATATGTTTTTCGAGGTGTTTGGAGTTCCAGTTTTTTATCTTCCCTTCTTTTCTCATAGTACACCAAATGCTTCTGCTAAATCAGGAATTCTTGTGCCTCAAATTGCACAAAATAAATTAGTTTTACCATTATATTATAGAGTAAAGTCGAACATAGATCTAACTTTAAGCCCACATATTTCAAAAAAGTATACTATTTTTGAAGGAGAATTAAGGCATTTAATTACATATGGTAGTTATGAGGTAAAAGCTAGTTATTCTAATAAGTCAGATAAAACTAGTCAAAAATATATCAAACCCCATAGATATACTATATTTACCAAGGGTAACTTTTATAAAGATGGTATCAATTATGGTTTTGATATCAATAGAGCATCTGACAAGGCATATCTTGTTAATGAATTTGAAAATTATGACTCATATTTAGAATCAAAAATTTATGTGAATAAATTTGCTAAAACTGACTATTTATCTTTGGAGGGTTATTCGTTCCAAGGATTTAAAAATGTAGATACAAACAGTAAGCACCCTATTGTGGTTCCAAGAATTATAGGGCAAAAAGTAATCGCCTTAGATGATGATGAGAATACTCTTTTTAAGGTCAAAAATAATTCTATTCTATATAATGAAAATTATGAAAAACAAATAGCTAGAAATGCTCTAGAGTTAAATCTCAGTAGAAAAATAATAACAGACAATGGTCATTTATTTAATTTTGCAATAGAAAACAGAAGTGATTTATATTGGTTGAACTCCTTGAATTATTTTAATAAAGTTGAAGAAGAGCATGTATTGAGTAGAAATATTCCTGAAATTCATGCAAAATGGCGTTATCCATTAGTTCGTAACATATCTTCTACTACATCAATCAAATTGGAACCAATTTTTGCCGCTTTTATTGGAACTAGTTATGATAAAAAATACAATAAATTTGCTCTTATTGATGCTAGTAAATATGAAATATCAGAATATAATTTATTTAATTCAGATAAATTTAGAGGTATAGATTACCATGATTATGGAAAAAGATTCAGTTACGGATTAAATACCTCTTTATTCTCTGGTCTATATTATGTTGATGTTTTTTTAGGACAGCTACTTTATTACAATAACATTGTTGCAAATTCTAATTCGGATTATGTAGGTAATATATCAATCGATATAGCTGATAATCTAAAACTATATTACAGATTTAGAAAAGATAAAAAATTAAATCACATAATGGACGAAGTAGGACTATCTTCTAAAGTAGAGAAATTAACTACTAGTTTGAATTTTTCAGAGTTAAATAATATTTCAAGATATTATTCTGAGGATATATCAAATTTTCCAAAAAACAAAGCTGCTCAAATAGGTTTGAATGTTAATTATCAAATATTTGAATCTTTAGCAATAGGTATGGGAGCATTGCTTGATACAACCGATAAAGTTCTTCTTTTACAAAGAACTATAGAGATGACATATGTATTTGATTGTGTTAGTATATCAGCTAAATTTTATGATGATTTTACCAGTGACTCTACTAGGGGTATTAAAAAAAATAATAGCAAAACATTTGCTATCGGATTAAAAGTTTTGAATATGTGAGAATTGATTTATGAAATACTTAATTAATATATTTTTACTACTATTTTCTTTTCAAGTTATTGCTGGAAAGCAGGATATAGTTGCAATAGTGAATGATGAACCAATCACAATGTATGAATTTAATGCAAGAAAGCAAATGGTTATTGCGCTCAATAAAATTGACAATTCAAATTCTAAAGTTAATGCCCAATTAAATAAAGATGTTGTAAATATTCTGATCGAAGAAGAATTATTGAATCAGCATGCAGAAAAGGTTGGGGGTAAAATATCAAAAGCAGAAATTGATAATGCGATATCAGTTATAGAAGAAAGAAATAAAATGCCTAAAGGATATTTATTACAATATATGAGAGAATTGGGTGTAAATATAAATAGTTTTAAAAAACAAATAAAAAGTGAATTAATTAAATATAATATTATTAATGTAGTTTCTAATTCAGTTTCTGTTACTCCCAAAGAAATGGACGTAGCTGTTATTAATAGCGGTTTTGATGATTTTGATATTACTGCATGGCAATTTACTTCATTTGATTCGGAAGATAATAGCCTAAAACAAATGAAAAAACTGAGCAAACATATATCTAGTTGTGATAAATTAGATGAAAAATTATATAGTAGTTTTGCAAGTAGTGAGAGGCTTGATTGTAAATTAAAAGATTTAAATGATAAAACAAAATCTGTTGTTTTAGATACAAAAGAAAATAGCTCTAGTGAAGTTTATCAGCAAGATAATAAATTTAAACTAATTTTTGTCTGTACAAAAAAATCTTTTATTTCGGGTAATGATTTTAATAAAATAAAAGCTTTTGTATCAAATAATAAAATGTCTAAAAAAGCAGCTAAATTTTTTAAAGACTTAAAATCAAAAGCTTATATAAAAATTTTAATTGATGATAAATCAACTAATTAAATCAATTGTTTCTAAACTTTTAATATAAGAAAAAGTAATTTGTCTTAAAAATTAAGGAAAGATTTATCTAGATAAAACTCTTATAATTAGTCTATTATTAAACAAAATTAATTATGTCTCTGCTAAATACTCATATTACAATTAAAGAATTCATAAAACACGGTTTTTCTGAAGATCAGGATGAGGTTATAGTACGTGCAATTAATGATCTAAATACTCAATTAGTCACTAAGAATGATTTAAATTGATTAAGTAAGCAAATATTTGACAATTCTTTAAATCAATGATTAAATAAGCGGTATAAAGTATCATTTTTACATTATCCAAAACGAATTTTTCAAGAATATATATCTGAATAAGTATTTTATAAGATCTATTGTTACTCACCATCATTCAAAAAATCGTATTGTCTGCAATTTAAACCTAGAAAATTAGTATTAATCTTTAGCCTTATTAATCTTATGAATTTTTTATCCACTGAACAACAAGGGTCGTTATATGCAGTTATCTCTGGACTTTGTTATGGCTTTTTAGGTTATTTCGGTGTTAATTTAATGAACGATGATCTATCAGTTTCTAATATGCTATTCTGGAGATTTTTTGTAACTACTATACTAATGCTTCCGATTGTAGCACTGCGTTACAAAAATATTTTTACTGCATTTAAAGAGAATATTAAAATAGTTTTTTATGGCATGGCTTTTTATAGCACATCTGCAATAACCTATTTTATTGGTAGTAAGTATATCGGAACAGGTCTAACAATGGTTGTATTTTTTGTTTATCCAGCAATTGTTATGTTGTTTAATTGTATCCTATATAAAGGCAAAATAAGCAAAATGTATTATTTAGCGTTTTCTATGATCCTAATAGGAATAGGGTTTTTAGCAGATCTACAAGATTCAAAGCTTGATTTAAAGTTTGATTTTTTAGGAATAGTGTTTGGTATTTTGTCTGCAATTTCTTATGCTTTTTATGTTATAGGGAGTAAAAAAAGTAATATTTCTCCGGTCTTATCTACTTTTCTGGTATCAATTGGATGTATGATTACATGTTTGATTTTTGCTTGTTTTGATTGTAGTTTCTTTGTTCCTACTCATTCAAGTCAGTGGTTTAATATAATTGGCATGGCTATTGTTTGTACTGCATTGCCAATTTTATTATTATTAGAGAGTTTAAAATATATTAGCTCTGAAAAAGCTTCTATGATATCGGTTCTAGAACCAGTTTTTGTGGTTCTATTTGGTATAATACTACTCGGGGAAACTGTTAGTAATATGCAAATTATCGGCATGCTTACTGTTTTATTAGGTGCTTTAGCTGCTCTTTTTTCTAAAAATGCAATTAATAAAAAATAGATCATACGAGATAAGTAAAATTTATTTGACGCATTGCGTCAAGCTAATTTGCAATTCTTTTGCTCCTAATCCATTTTTGCTACTGGATAAAATAACATTACATGAAAAGTATCCTAAGCTCTCAAGATAATTTTTTGTTTCTAATTTAAATTCATTTTTTAAAGTTACTTTATCTGTTTTTGTAAATACTAATTGTATTTCTTTATTACATGATTGAAGTAATTGAATCACTTTCAGATCATTATCTTTAATACCCCTTCTGGCGTCAACAAGTAGATTTACTAATTTTAGATTCGGAGTGTTTTGTAAATAACAAAGAATTAGCCTTTCCCAATTTTGTTTCTCTCGAAGTGGAACTTTAGCAAAGCCATAACCTGGAAGATCAACTATCACTAATTTTTCTGCGATTGAAAAAAAATTTATCTGTTGTGTGCGCCCAGGTGTGTGAGAAACTCTTGCTAGATTTTTTCTGCGGCAAACAGTGTTTATTAAACTCGATTTCCCTACATTAGATTTGCCAACGAAAGCTACTTGGGGTAAAGCTATTTTGGGTAATTGATGAGCGCTAGCAGCTCCCGCAATAAATTTTGCTTCTTGTCTGAAGATTTTTATTCCAACTTCATTTGTCATTCTTATCTAGCTTGTTTATGTAAGATTGCTGAATTATTGATAGAATATTATTCCATGACCAATAGATTAAAAGACCAGCTGGAAAACTACTAAACATAAATAAGAACATTAGTGGCATAAATTTCATGACCATGGCTTGTACTGGATCAGCTGGTGCTGGACTCATTTTTTGTTGTAAATACATAGAGAGTGCCATAATGATTGGCCAAGCACCAATCATTAGGAATGATGGGGGTGTAAATGGTAGTAACCCAAATAAATTGAATATGGTGGTTGGATCTGGCGCAGAAAGATCGTGAATCCATCCAAAAAATGGCGCATGACGCATTTCAATAGTTACATACAGAACTTTGTATATAGAAAAGAAAACTGGTATTTGAATTAACAAAGGTAAACAACCACTAATAGGATTGATTTTCTCTTTCTTATATAAAGCCATAATTTCTTGGTTAAGACGAGCTTTATCATCGGTATATAATTCTTTTAAACGCTCCATTTGAGGCTGAAGATTTTTCATCCTTTTCATTGATCTGTAAGATTTATTAGCAAGAGTAAACATTAAAAGCTTGATGATAATAGTGACGATCATGATGCTAATCCCAAAATTACCTACATATAAGTAGAAAAAATTCATAGCATTAAATATAGGTTTAGTCAGGACGTAAAACCAACCAAAATCAATAGCCCTGTCAAAAAGCTTGATATTATATTGGCTTTCATATTTATCCAGTAAATCAACTTTTTTTGCCCCTGCAAATAATTTATGTGTTAGTTCAAAATTTCCACCTACTTCAATAATTTGAGTAGTAGAAAGAAAATCAGCTTGATACTTATCAAGACCAGATTTAATACCATAAATGAAATTTGAAGAGTAAGTTTGAGTTGAATCTGGTATGAAAGCTGCAAGCCAGTATTTATCAGTAATACCTATCCAATCCACTTGATTCTTTGCAAAACTTTCCTTCTTCTTATCTTTTATATGCTCGTAATTATACTCTTTAAGCTCTCCATTAACCTCTCCTATCATACCTTGATGAAGAATATTCATTACTTTTTCTGATTCATGGCTATATGTACGATTTATCAAAGCATAATATTGAGCTTGAACAGGGTGAGATGAATTATTCAAGGTAGTTTGCTTAATGGTGAACATATAGTTATCATCAAGTTCAATTTTTACTATAAATTTTATTTTTTCTGGGCTAATCCATGTAAATGTAACTGGTTGACCAGGTGATATATTATCACCATCTGCTTGCCAAATGGTCGATGAATTAGGAAAGTTAGTATTTTTTTTATCACTTCCCCACCAGCCAATTTCAGCAAAATAAGCATTTGCAGTAGAAGATGGAGAAAAAAGCACCACTGGGTGGTCATCATCATCTAAATTTTCTTGATATTTTGATAAGGTTAGATCATCAAATCTTAAACCTTCCAAAGATATCGAGCCAGAAAGCAAATTAGATTTTATGGAAACTCTTTTCGATTTAGTAAGAGCTTCGGAACGATCAAGAATTTGATCAATCGCTGTTAGTTTTGTTTCTTTTTTTAAAGTTTCTAGTTGATTATTATAATTTTTTTGTTGTTCAGTTAAGCGCTCTAATTTTGGTTTTTCATAAAAATGTTGCCAACCAAATATTATTAATATTGAGAGTGATATAGCGGTTACTAAGTTTAAAAAACTATAATTCATGTTTATTTAATAAATTTATTTTATTTGTCTTTGCGATTTTTATAAGATTTACTCTAAATAATCAAGCTCTTTAAAGTATATTAGTGTTTTAATAATAAAAACACTAGGTAATTATTCTTGCAATTGTTACCTAAATTTAATATGATTCCTTGCTTTCCTGCTTTAATCCAAAAATATTGAAGAAATCAATTATGTCTAAAACTGTTGTTGTAGCAATGTCCGGTGGGGTGGATAGCTCTGTAGTTGCTGCGATGATGCATGAGCAAGGTCATAAGGTTATAGGTATCACTTTACAGTTATATGATTATGGCATGTTGCAAAAAAAGGGAGCTTGCTGTGCCGGTCAAGATATTTATGATGCTAAAATGGTGGCAGACAGGCTAGGTATTCCTCACTATGTTTTAAATTATGAGAATCTATTTCGGGAAAAGGTAATAGAAGATTTTGCTGATAGTTACATAAGGGGAGAAACTCCTCTACCATGTGTGCGTTGTAATCAGTCTGTTAAATTCAAAGATTTGCTAAGGCTTGCTCAAGAACTCGGTGGAGATGTTCTTGCGACTGGTCATTATGTACAAAAAATAGTTAAGAATAATAATTCGGAACTTCACAAGGCCGTAGATCATGGAAAAGATCAGAGCTATTTTTTATTTGCCACAACCAAAGATCAATTGGATTTTCTTGAATTCCCTCTTGGCAATTATACAAAAGAGGAAACAAGAAAATTGGCTTTAAATTATGGTCTTGAAGTTGCGGACAAACGAGATAGCCAAGATATTTGTTTTGTGCCAAATGGTAATTATCGAGAAGTTATTGAAAAAATACGTCCAAACAGTAATAAACCAGGTAAGTTTTGTCATATTGATGGTTTTGAAATGGGTGAGCATAAAGGTATTATGAATTATACAATTGGTCAGAGGCGTGGTCTTGGAATCGCTCATGGAGAACCTATTTATGTTATAAAAATTGACCCAGAGACAAGCACAGTATATATTGGACCTGAATCAGCCTTGTTTAAAACAAAATTTACACTAAAAGAAGTAAATTGGCTTGCTCATGATATAACAACCAATCATCTTGAAATCACTGCTAAGGTTAGATCTACAACGGCTGGTGTTAAAGCAAAAATTGATATTATTAAAAACAATAAGATTGAAGTTACTATGCTTGGGCTTGAAAAAGCAATAACACCGGGTCAAGCATGTGTTTTATATGATGATACAAGAGTTCTTGGTGGTGGATGGATTACTAGAGATGTTCAATAGAACATAAAAAATTAATATAAAAAGGCGAAGAATATGAATTTTTTAAAGAAAAAAAGCTTTAATTCTGTAAAAGAAGCTGGTAGTTCAAGTGGTCTTGACAAAACATTGTCAGCATTTGATTTAGTACTGCTTGGTCTTGGTGCTATAATTGGAACCGGTGTGTTTACTTTAACGGGTTTGGTTGCTGCGCAATATTCGGGTCCAGCTATAACTCTTTCTTATTTGATAGCTGGCTGTACATGTATTTTTGTGGCATTAGCTTATACAGAACTTGCCACAATGCTTCCTACTGCTGGTAGTATTTATACTTATTCATATGTGGCCTTTGGTGAGGTTTTCGCTTGGTTAATTGGTAGTGTAATTATTATAGAACTTGGTTTTGCAGGTGCAGCGGTTGCTGGAAGTTGGTCAGCCTATGTTCAAGGAATATTAGATTCAGCCGGTTATCATATCCCCGATCAATTTTGTAAATCTCCTTCCGAGGGTGGTGTACTGAACATACCAGCCACTATGATAGTAATTTTTGTTGGGTTTATGTTATATCTTGGTACCAAAGATAGTAAAAAATTAAATAATATTTTGGTATTTATTAAAATGTCAGCAATTTTTGCATTCATGCTTTTTGCTGCTCCTCATTTTGATGCAACAAATTGGGAGAATTTCATGCCAAATGGATTTGATGATGTATTAATTGGATCTTCAATTTTATTTTTTGCTTTTACTGGTTTTGGTGTTCTTGCTAGCGCAGCAGAGGAATGTAAGAATCCAAAACGTGATTTGATGATAGGCATTATTGGTTCTCTAGTTCTTGCAACAATTGTTTATATGATTGTTGGAGCATTAGCTACTGGTATAATTCCTTATGGTAAATTAAATAATGCCCAGCCTCTTGCATATGCTTTGAAGTTTAATAATAGCAATATTGGCTCAGCAATTGTTGCAACTGGTGGTATAGCTGGAATGACTACAGTTATAATGATGAATATTTATGGTCAATCTCGTATTTTTTATGTGATTGCAAGAGATGGTTTATTGCCTAAATTTATGGCAAAATTACACCACAAATATGATAGTCCTCATATTACAATTGTAATTTTTACGTTTATGATTGCTGTAATGGCTGCATTTTGTCCTTACTCTATACTTGCTCAACTCTCTAGCATGGCAGCTTTGCTTGATTATATTGTAGTAACAATCATAGTAATGCTCTTTAGGTTTACTTTGCCAAATGTTGAGAGACCTTTTAAATGTCCTGCAGTATTCTTTATAGCTCCAGTTGCGCTAATTTCATCAGTATTATTACTATTTAAACAAATTCTTGATAAAGATGGATCTCTGCTTTTAACTGGTGAAATTATAATATACTGGTTTGTAATAATGTTTATTATTTATGTTTTAAAAGAATTAGTGTTCAAGAGAGACAAAAAAGATTAGATGAAAATAAAATTAAAACTCTTCTACAGCCTAATATTCTTGATCTTATCTATAAGCTCTATTAGACTTTTGGAATTAAATAAAAATGAAAAATTTCTGAATATTTTTGCGCGTTATTATTTTGATAAAAATTATTATCTTGAGCATAATCCAGATGTAAAAGAACAAAATGTCGATCCTTTTAATCATTACGTTGAGCAAAAGCGTATGATTAATTATGAGCAATCGCTAAAAAAAGCTAAGTTACTTCAAGATCCCAAATATTATATAAGTTTAGTCGCTGTTTTTCAAAATGAGGCAAGATTTTTAAGGGAATGGATTGAGTTTTATTTACTAATGGGGGTGGAGCATTTTTATTTATATAATCATTTAAGTAGTGATGATTATATGGAGATATTAGATCCATATATCAAAAATGGTATTGTAGAATTAAAAGATGTTAAGGAAAATCCAAAAAACTTGCAAGAGTGGAATAGTTTACAAACTAAATTATATACAGAAACTGCTTGGAAAGTAAAAGATTTAAGTGAATGGCTGATTGTTGTAGATACAGATGAGTTTTTGTTTCCTGTTAAAGCAAAAAATCTAAAGGAAATTTTAAAAAAATATGATGACTATGCCGCTCTTTCTGTAAATTGGAAAATGTTTGGTACCGGAGATGTTGAGAAAATAGAACCAGATAAGCTATTAATAGAGAGCTTAACAAAATCAGCTAACCATCAAGATTTACACGTTAAGACTATTGTAAAACCTAGATATGTCAAAGATTTTACAAATCCACATTTTCCTAATTTATTACCTTGTTATTCCCAAGTAACGGAAAATTTTGAATATTTTAACGGTCCATTCATGCCTATGGAAAGTAAAAATATATTAAGAATTAATCATTACTGGGCACGTGATTTTGAGTTTTTTAAATCCCAAAAATTAAATCGTATACATGTATCTGGTACAGAGCTTACTGACGATGAGAAAAAAGTGCAAGTAAATCATCTAATAGAAGTCAATAAAAATATTTCTGTCAAGTATGATGATTCAATATTAAGATTTGCAAAGGATTTAAAATATAATTTATTTAAATAAAAGAGATATGTATTGTTAATTAAGATGCTAAATTGCTATAAAATAGTAATGAACTTAAATCCAACAAAACTCCTTTTTATAACCAAACCTAAATAACCTTTGTATTTTAAATAGAAAGGTTATTTATCTATGTCTAGAATTTTTTTTGGTTTTAGTTTGTACATTATTTTGATTTAAAATATCTTTTACTTTGCTTTTAATTTCTATTAGTTCTGGTTGAATTGTTATCTCTTTCTTTTGCTGAATATATTTAGATTGAGCTATATTTTGATCTAATGATGTTGATCTAATTGACACTTCAAAATCTTTAATAATTGATTGCTTTTTTTTAATAAAACTATTATTCTGCACTATATTTTCACCTAAATTTTCTCCAACAACTGTTCCTAATTTTATAGAAATAGCTACTACAGGAATTATAGTAGCTGCAAAAACAGCGCCCCCTAAAAAAGTTGCAGCTGATGCAACAGCAATTAATCCAGCTGCCATTGTAATTTTACCTGTTAACAATTTAATATTATTCTTTTTTCTATTAATAGATTTATTAGTAGAAATAATTTTATTCAGATTAACAGCAACCATTTCTAGTATTTCTTTTTTCTCTTTTTTTGCCCGATGGGCGCTAAATACCAGTGAAGAAAATAATTTAGGATTAGAGTGAATAAAATTCATGATTTCCTTACCACCAAGACTAGTGATCAAAGATTTCAAAACGTCTTTTAAATTTAATTGTTCATCAGGTGATAAATCTGAAAACTCAGAAGCCATTACATTATCAACGATAATATCTTGATTTTTTTCTTGTATATTGATTAATTCGTCATTATCTGTTTTTTCTTCGGTTATAGCTATTAAAAATAAAGTCATCACACCAGAAAAACCTTCTTCTGTAAATACCATATGTTTTAGATGATTTACAAGCCTATCAACACATTTCTTAGAATAAGAATCTATTGTTGGTTCTTGTTTTAATCTATGAAAATAGTCAATAGCAAGTATATTGGATAATGACTCAATCAACTGATAACTTAAATTATTTTCTAAATAAAATTTTAGTTTATCTAGAAAAGCAGAATTATCTATATCTTTTAGAATATTAGTAATATTGGTATTATTTTTCATACATAATTTTTTTTAAAGAAATTTATCGAATTCCACCCTATGCTAACATAAGGTACTTTAGATTATGCTTAATATGATTGATCTCAAAAACAAAAAAAACTTATAAAAAGCTTTTTAAAATAATATTGTAATTTAGCCATAAATTATTTAGAGTGTTACTCTAAAATTAGGTTAAACTTAAATATTCACAGAGTTTGTAATGACTAAACTTACAACCACGCAAATAAGAAGCACTTTTTTGGATTATTTTATTAAAAATAATCATACCCATGTAGCGTCGAGTTCATTAGTACCGCAAAATGATCCTACATTAATGTTCACGAATTCTGGCATGGTACAATTTAAAGATGTATTTACTGGTCTTGATACAAGAAATTATAACAGAGCTACTTCAAGTCAAAAATCTGTAAGAGCTGGAGGCAAACATAATGATCTTGATAATGTTGGTTATACAGCTAGACATCATACATTTTTTGAAATGCTAGGTAATTTTTCTTTTGGTGATTATTTCAAAGAAGAAGCGATTTATCATGCTTGGAATTTACTTACTAAAGATTTTTCTTTACCAAAAAATAAATTATATGTAACTGTATTTCATGATGACGAAGAAGCCATCACTTATTGGAAAAAAATTGCTAATTTGAGTGAAGATAGAATAATTAAGATTGCAACAAATGATAATTTCTGGTCAATGGGGGAGACTGGCCCATGCGGACCTTGTTCTGAGATTTTTTATGATCATGGAGATAAAATATTTGGTGGCTTACCAGGAACAAAAGATGCAGATGGTGATAGATATATTGAAATCTGGAATTTAGTATTCATGCAGTTTGAACAAATAAACAAAGATACCAGAATCGATTTACCAAAAAAATCAGTTGATACTGGTATGGGGCTAGAGCGAATAGCCGCAGTAATACAAGGAGTGCATGATAATTATGATATTGACTTATTCCAAGAAATAATAGCTTACACTGAATCAATATTAAAAATACAAGCTAAAGGAGAAGAGCTTTTTTCTTACAGAGTGATAGCTGATCATTTGCGATCCTCTGCATTCTTAATTGCCGATGGTGTTATGCCATCTAACGAGGGTAGAGGTTATGTATTAAGAAGAATTATGCGTAGAGCTATGCGACATATCCATCAGCTAGGATCTTCGGAACCATTAATGTATAAATTATTACCTAAATTAGTGGATTTATTTGGTAATACATTCCCTGAAATAAAAAGAGCAGAAGATTTTGTTAGTAGCATTTTAAAACAGGAAGAAGAAAGATTTAAAGTGACATTAGACAGAGGTCTTAAATTATTAGAAGATGAAACAAAATCTTTATTTGAAAAATCTGAGTTATCTGGAGAAGTAGCATTCAAACTTTATGACACATATGGATTTCCCCTAGATTTAACAGAAGATATATTAAAAAAGAAAAATATAACAGTGGATAATGTTGGTTTCAGTAATATGATGGATCAACAAAAACAGAAAGCAAGGAGTGCATGGATCGGATCTGGGGAATCAAAAACTGATAATATTTGGTTTGACATATTATCCGAATTTGGCTCAACTGAATTTTTAGGTTATTCTCTGGAATCCTCCGAGGCAAAGGTTTTTGCAATCATTATCAATGGTTCACGTGTTAAGCAAATATCAGAAAAGGGCAAAAGATTTACTCTTATTACTAATCAAACGCCTTTTTATGCCGAATCTGGTGGGCAGATGGGTGACATAGGTTTTGCTACTTCTGGAAATTGCAAGATTAAGATTTTGGATAGTTTAAAATATCTGGGTAAAATACATGCTCATATTTGCGAGCTTGAAGAAGGATTAATTACTGAAAATGATGAGATAAAACTTACGATTAATAGTCATTATCGTAAATATTTAAGAATTCATCACTCTGCGACTCACATATTGCATGCAACACTTAGAAACGTTCTTGGTAATCATATAACGCAAAAAGGGTCGTTAGTTGCATGTGATAGATTAAGATTTGATATCAGTCATCCCAACAGTGTTTCCCAAGCTGAAATTGATTTAATAGAAGACAAAGTCAATCAAATTATCATTGATAATTTGACAGTCCATACTAAGCTAATGTCTACTGATTCTGCAATTGAGTCTGGAGCTATGGCCCTATTTGGAGAGAAATATGATAATGAAGTTAGAGTAGTCTCAATGGGTAATGAAGATGAGAAAAATAAACCTTACTCATTTGAACTTTGCGGCGGTACACATATATCTAGAACTGGCGATATTGGTATATTTAAAATATTAAGCGAAGGTGCTATTGCATCTGGTGTCAGAAGAATTGAAGCAGTTTGCGGGGCTTATGCTATTTCATTCATTCGTGAAAATGAAAAATTGCTAGAAAATATTGTTGGTACTCTGAAAACCAATAAACATGATGTTTTACAAAAAATAGAGTCTGTAATTAATAATAATAAAAACTTAGAAAAAAACTTAGAAAAACATCAGCTAGAAGAATTATCATTATCAGAACAAGAAATTAATAAAATTGCAACAAATGTAAATAATATTAAATTAGTGTACAGGCAATTTGATAATGTTGATGCTAAATTATTCCGTATGTCTAGTCAAAATACTATCAAGAATCAGGATAGTTTAATTTTGGTATATGTTAGTAAATTGGAAGATAAATTGTCTTTGTTAATTGCAGTGTCAAAAAATATAACACAGGAGTATAATGCTGGTAATATTGTAAAAAAATTATCGATTTTTGTCAATGGCAGTGGTGGTGGACAAGCTGATTTAGCTCAAGCTGGTACCAGCGATTTTACAAAACTTGCATTAATTGAAAAAGAAATAATAAGAATTATAGAAAATAAAGATTTTTAAACACGAATTTAGGATAAGGAGTGGTATTAATTATTTTTGAAATTGATTAAGACCTATAGTTATTTGAAAAATTAGTAATTACCTTTTTAAAACTGTTGCGAAAATTGGTTTAATTTGTACATCTCTGCTAAAAGGTACATTATTTTATCATTCATAATTTCCGCTCCCCCTCAAACCTTTAAGATACTTGCTGTTTAAGCAAAGATTTAATCAGAATATTAACAGCATTTTGATGATCGCTATTAACAATTTTTCTAAAATTGCGTGCTAATTCAAGGCATAGGCGTTGATGCTGAGTGAGTATCTCTTGCTGCTTGTTTTGCTCTAACCCTTCGTAAAAATATGAAATCTCTTCACCCAAAGATTTTGCGATTAAAACTAATCTACCTACTGAAATTCTATTACTTCCTTTTTCGTATTTTTGTAATTGTTGAGGAGTTACCTCAATAAGTTTTGCTAATTCCTTGCGCGCCATTCCTTGCGCTACTCTTAAGGAATAAATCCTGCTCCCAATTATTTTATCAATTTTTTCTATATGGTTATTTTTACGTGCCATTCTCTTTCTCTTTTTGTGCTACATTTATGTTTTACAAATCGTGATACCACTGAATATACAAGGACTCACTTCTTACATATTCACTGCCAATGTGTAGTCTAACTACATTTTCATTACATATGTTGTAATATAAAAAATAAACGATAACAAGTAAAGGATTATTTTTTATATATTATGTGATATTATTTTATACATTGTAATCACATAGTCATCGCATAATATAAGTTGATTTTTCTTTTATATATAATAAAATATACATAAATATTATTATAATTTAAATCGTAATGCCTAATTTACAGTTAAAGCTTTCTGAAATAATGACTCAGAAAAAAATGACTCTTTTGGATATTGAAAAAACTACTGGATTAAATAAAAATACAATAAATAGTATTTTGACAGGAGCCTCTAAAAATCCAAGCGCTAATACGCTAAGTATTATTGCCAAGGTACTTGATGTATCTTTAGAATCTATTTTATCAGATGACGAAGTCAAGATTGGAGAATTAAACAAAGATCAGATGAAGATATTTAGCGATGTCACGTCTGCTACAATTAATATTATTATAGATAAAGATTTAACATTTACGATTGATAAATTATATTCTTTAATTAAAGAAATATACCAATATTCTGTTAAAATTAATCCACCTTGTATTGATGATAGATTTATTCATTGGATCGTTGATAAACATAATAATAAGTCTTAATCTTCGGCCCACAAGTCCATATCATACTGCTTACAATATTCGATCATAGAAATAGTATTAGGATGATCTACCCCAAATTCTTTGACTTGTGGCATACCAAATGCTTTGTAGTTATACAAGTCCTTTGCCTTGCATGACACTTTAGCCCCTTGCTTATATAAGTAACTTACCTGAGCAACATTCTTACTATTTTCTCTGTATAAATAAAAATATATTATCTGAGCTTTCTTATAAGATTCAATTGCTTGATTAAAATTATTTTGAAAAAAATATATATTACCTTGCACTACATAACTAGCCGCTAAATCAGGATCATTTAAATATTCAGCTTCTTTTGGGTTTCGTTGATTGTTAAAAAGCGTGCAATACTGACCCAGTAAATGGGTTAATGTGCGTCCAAAATTGACCCACCCTATAGGTGGAATATTTAAAGCAATATTAATCCATTAGTATCAATCTATATTCCTATTATTTATTAATTTAAATAATAGGAGTG
>CAMCXV010000022.1 GCA_945883665.1 Rickettsia typhi
ACTCCTATTATTTAAATTAATAAATAATAGGAATATAGATTGATACTAATGGATTAATATTGCTTTAAATATTCCACCTATAGGGTGGGTCAATTTTGGACGCACATTAACCCATTTACTGGGTCAGTATTGCACGCTTTTTAACAAATGGTGGATATTATATGAGTTAAAATATATGCCTATAGAAAATAGTACTTTTTCCTAAAAACAAAAAAGTTTATTTGTATTATTAGTCATGATGATTTCAACTTTTCTATTTGGTCTAGATTTAAACTGGTAAGATCTATAATTTCTTCAATATTTTTTCCTTTAATTAGCATTCTCCTAGCTATTGCAGCCTTACCTCTAGCTTCACCTCTAGCTTCTGCGGATTGCAGTTCATCTCTGTCGTTGTAAAGTTTCTTTTGGTAATAAGAATAGTGCGCTCTTTCCTCTTTGGTCATTTTAAGGATATTGAGTTTTTCTGCTACTTGCGCCATATAAGGAGAGTGGTAATTTTTTGGTACTTCGTCATATTTCATCACGTGTAGCCAGTCGTCTATTTCTTTTTCTAAACGATCATTGAAGAGCGGTACTGAAATATAAAAATATTCAGGTAAAATATCGGTAGCGTCAAATATTTTGCCGGTAAAAAATATAGATAATAATTTTTAAAATCTTTGCATGGTGATAAATAAAAATACAGAACTATTGTTAACAGCCCTGCAAGGTTTAAGTTGCCAGCTTCTATGACGGATTTTATTACTTGGCAATAATTTTTCTTTTTCCCATTCATGAAATATTTTATTTTGTGTTTTGTATATCTTTTTTATAGTTCCTTTAAATTCATTATTAAAATTTGTATTGAATACTAATATTGATGAATATTTCCATAGAAAATCTTTGTTGATATTAATTTTTCCATAACGTTATTTTCTTTTTTATCTTCTTCAAAAACTCCTTTATCTATTAGACGCATAAATGATCTCTGAATAGTTTAATCTGATAAACCAGTTATATTTTTTATTAAGAAATTAGCACAACAAACACCATTAAAACCATTTTGTGCTATACATACCATAGTAATAAAACAATCAGTTGATTTATTACGGAAAATTTTTATAAAAGCATTAAATAAAGCTACGCTAATTTTTTTCATCTAAAAATCTCAAAAAATAACGTTATTTATCATTTGTAAGTAAAAATGCTAATTTATTCTTGTTCCAATCTTTTCTCAAGAATTTTCTTAAAATCTTTCTAAGTTTTTAGTTATCCGAAACTCAAGTTAAATAATACCAACCAAAACTTTAGCAAAGTCAAGAGCAACAAATGGTTTTAAATCATCTACCCCTTCACCAAGCCCAACAAAATGTACTGGCAACAAGTATTTATCAACAATACCTACAATCGCTCCAGCTTTTGCCGTGCCATCTAATTTAGTAATTACTAACCCAGAAATAGCTACAAGATTTTTAAATTGCTCTGTTTGAACAAAAGCATTTTGACCAGTAGTAGCATCTAAAACAAGCAAAATATGATGGGGAGCAGATTGATTAATTTTTTGAATAACCCTAACTATCTTAGCCAGTTCATCCATTAAATTTTTCTGATTATGTAACCTACCAGCAGTATCTATAAACAAAACATCTATCTTGTTATTGTAAGATTCAGTAACAGCTTTATATGCAATACTTGCTGGATCAGATTTTTCTTCTCCAGCAAATAAAACAGCCCCTGTTTTATTTGCCCATTGTGCTATTTGATCAGTAGCTGCGGCTCTAAAAGTGTCGCAAGCAGCAATTGCTACTTTTTTTCCTTCACGAATGTAAATAGACGCTAATTTTCCTATAGAAGTAGTTTTACCATTACCATTAACACCACATACCAAAATAATATTCAAACCTTCATTTAACTGAAATTGATGGTCAAATTTATCCATCAATTCACTTATTATTAATGCAAGTTCAGATTTGATATCTTCAGACGTGATGTCTTTATTGAATTTTCTTGATCGAAGAAGATCTATGATAATACCTGCAACTTTTATTCCCACATCAGCAGATATCAAAAGCTCTTCTAATGAATTTAAAGTTTCTAAATCAAGTTTCTTTTTAACAAATATGTTGTCTATACCAACACTAATCTTACTTGTGGTTTTACTAAGAGCCGATTTTAATTTATTAAAAAATCCTACCATTTAAACGCTCAAAAATTGTTCTTTGTACTTGTCTAATAGCATTTTCATTTGATCTACATTTAAACTCTTATCTAAATTTTTATAATCTATAGCATCTGAACCTGTAGCTAATAATTCTATAGTATTCTTTAATATTTGATCTTTTGTACCTATAGAGGATATCAAATTAGTTAATAGATCCTGTTTATTAAGCATATAATAAGCAATTCCTAATCTTAGAATATCTTGAATAGCTGATGGGTTTTTATCGTCAAGTTTTTCAAGTAGCTGATCAAAATTAATATTTACTCTATCCGCATAAACATCCCAGTATTTCCCCTGAAAGAGGGCTTCTCTTTTAATAATTTCTGCATCTTGTGTGTCATCATCTTTTAGATATTCCAGCGCATCCTTATATCTTTCTAAATCAATTAATGCTCTTGCTCTTAATCTTATACGATGTTGATACTCCTTAAAATTAAAATTATCATTATCAGTATCATCTAAAACTAACATTGATTCATTTGGTTTTTTATCCATTAATAAAATGAGAGCTAATTTATCAGCATTTATAACTCGTTTTTCACCATTCAATCTGTATTTAATTTGATGACGCAATAAATCTGCTGCATTATCAAGCAAATCCAGTTTTACTAACCTTTTAGTAATAGCTATTATTACATCATCCCCTTTCTCTCCAATTGGATTTAACTCTTTAAATTCATAAAAAAGTGCTACAACAGTGAAATCATCCATTTTTTCACCAAGCCCTCCTTCCAAAAATACATCGTTAAATATTTGTGCCATTTCAGAAGTAATATAAAAATTGCTCACTTTATTATTAAACGCAGACTGAATATATTGATACATTCTCAGACAATTCATAAACTCGTTATTCTCTTTGTAATACGAAGCAAGCTGTATTAACATCTCATACTCTAATTGATCCCCTCTCCATTGGAATCTTATAGCTTCAAGATATTTAATAGCTTCTACAAGATTCAAATCACCTTCTTTTACTCTCATTTTCACAAGACTAAAACCAGCTCTTGTCGCGTTAAATAAATCATCTTCACGATTAACTAATTCTCCATATAATTGCTTGGCTAAATTAGATTGATTCTTTTTACGATAATATTCAGCTTGATAAAACCTTAAACTATTATCATATTTGCTACGATCAACTGGATATCTATGTTTCTTTAAAAGATTTTCAACTGTTTTTAAATTATTAGCAAGCAACTCTATTTCTATTTCTGCAAATAATATTGGCCAATATTTATCATCCGAGTAATAATTGATAGTTTTAGCAAAATTTTCTATAAACCCTATAAACTCAGGATTTTCGCCTAAGGAAAAATTATTATACTTATTCCATAAATTTATTTCAGCAATTTGGGAAATATCCTGATAGCTAAGCAATTCGTCATATTCGTACTTTGCTTTAGAATGATCGTAAATCATCGTATAATTAACAGCCATTAAAAAACGAGCTTGAAGATTGTTTTGATAGCTAACAGGGGAATTCCTTTTTGCTAAAAGTAGCGCGTCCAAAGATTCTTGATATAACTCATTAACAAAATAGAATTTGGCTAATTCAAAATTTTTCTTAAATTGATCTTCCTCATCTTTTGCTTCAGAAGCTTCGCTAATAAGTTTGCTTTTTTGATAATTAAAATTCAATATATCCAGATTTTTATCAAGATACGGTAATATGCTAGGCAATTTTAAATATCCTTCAATAGTGCTAGGAAAATAATTTTGACCTTCCTCTTCAAAGGAATTATTAGAAAGGGAAACCTCTGAAATAATTTTTATCTCTTTATCAGATTTTTCAATTTTCACATCATCACTATAAAGAGATATAGCCACACCTTGAATAGATTTTAAAACACTAAACTCAACTGAATCTATTTTGTTTGCAACTCTCATACCTTCTATTCCAACTGTTAAAACACTCAGAACATCCCCGATCTCTGGATCTTGAAAATTTACAATTGAATTTGACTTAAAATCACCTTGAATTAATACACCATCTTCTCCAGACTTATCTAACGATTCTACTTTAAGAATATTATGAACATTAGCAGAAATGATTGATTTCTTTGATAAGGCCAATTCCCAACCCATAGAATTTTTAGATAATTTTGCATTCGAGTAACCATCTTCAACTCTTAATCTAAAAACAGTTCCATCTGAACTAGGTACAAGCTCAAAATTACTAAAAATCCCCTTATTCTTAAAAGATAAAACTTTTTTCTGATCTAGCACTATCCATAAATATTTACCACGCAAAAAAACAGCCGCATTATTTTTACTATTCCCTAAATTAAAAGAAAGAATATGCTCATCACCTTGTTTTGTATAATTAATACCATCAGGATGGTTATTAGACGAACTTATTGAAGATAAATCCTCATTTATTTTTTTCTCAGGTAAATTGAATTTAATAGCATCAAGTTTTTCACCATTAATAATTGAACTATACTCAATGGAATCCTTAATATCAAAACTTATAGATTGCTTACTATCAGAAATTTTTAATGACTTAGCATATTCATTAAATTTATTTTTATTAACTAATCGAAATTCACTTGGAATATTAGACTTTACAGAGATTGTTTTTCCTTTAGTGACAAAGTCTAATATTTGATTCTTTTCTCGATAAAAAATAAATACAACCTCACGATTAAAAACTTTAACTTCAAGGTTAATTATTTCATCGGCTACAACTATATTTACTAAAGCACCAAAACATATTACAAAACACAATATTTTTTTTATCTGATTCATTGAAATTATCAATTAATAACTTAACTTAAAATGCTTAAAAACAAAACTTAATACTAATTAGCGCAAGATAAATTTATGGATATTCTTCCCCGCAAATAATTAATTTTAGACTTAAAAACTAATTATTTGCAACACACTTATTGCAATAAATTATATCATAAAAACTATCTTATGTAAATCGAAGCATTTACTTCTTTAGATAAAAACAAACTTATTTTTTCAATAGAACTAATAATCAAATCGCCAATTCACACCAAAAGAGCTATCTCCTTTTTCACTAATTGTAGATTCAAGAGATATTTTAGGAGTTATTTCTATCTCTATCTTAGTTTTGCTACCAAAATCTTGACCTCCTTGTTCTAATTCAAGATACACCTTATCTGTAAGATATTTACCAATTCCTAAATATGAACTTTCTGTATTAGAACTATCTTGTATACTAATAGCATCAACGCCTAAAATTTTTCTACCAAGGGCGAGCGGATCAAACCCACCTCCATAACCTGATAATTTTCTCATTCCATTTGCAAGACCTATAGCTTGCATTGGTGATATACTATCTTTATTCTTACCAAATAGTAATAATGACAAAGCATCCTGCTGACTAAGAACAGGTGTAGATCCAATAGTTATATCGGGATTAAAAATTGAACGAGATAATATTACTCTTATTTCTCCGCCCTCAACAGCCTTAACACCCACTATGTTTAAGTAAGGAGATGGAGGAATTCTTCCGTTAAATTCAAGAATCCCATCTCTGATTGTTAAAAATTTTCCAAATTCTTGATAACTACCTCTTACAGACTTAAGCTTACCAAAAACATGAGGCTCCGTAATATTATTAACAATCTTTAGGTTACCAGCAATAAGAGCATTAACCCCCCTACCTCTTACATAGACATGTTTTTTTGCGTTGAGATCAATATCCATCTCTAATATATATGGCTTGTCCTGATTTAGATGCACTATTTTTTTATCATAATTTATAGTTTGAATAATATTGAGTACAGGAATATTATCTGAAAAATGCTCTGGAATTTTTATTTCCATAGGACCAAGATCAAAACTCCCCTTTGCTAAAGCTTTCTTACTATTGCCTGAGATTAACAAAGTTCCATTTATTTCCCCTTGTAAATATGGGTTGTTGATTAAACTAAATTTCTTAGTATTCATATGAATTTTAAATGGCAATTCATCTTTTATAGATAATATGCCCGAGCCTTCTAACAAATTAGAATAAATATCTTCTGCCACAAAATTCATTATTGAAATATTCTTATTTTTGGCAATTATTTTAGCTGAAATATTTTTGAGTTTAATTCCATAAATTTGATATTCATATTCAGCTTTGGAAAGAGAAATTCCACCATTAATCACTGGCGATTCTAAATTACCAGTTAAATTAATATCGCCAATAAGATATCCTTTCATTTTATTACCATCAGACAAAGGTACTAAGGATAATATATTTAATTCTTTATTGATTTTTAAATTTGCGTTAATATTGTCTTTTTTTAGCAAAGAAAAATTAAATGGTGACAAGGAAAATTTACATGGTATCTGGAATTTTAACTTTCCTAACACTTGCTTCTCTTCAAAAACATTAGCATCAAGAGATAAAATATTATTTTTAATATGTGACGATATTTTTAAAACCATATCAATATTGTCTTTGCCCAAAAATTGAGTATTAGATATTTCTAATAACGTCTTAACCACTGGCTCAGACATAGTACCATTCAATTCAACCGAACCAGAAATTAAAGATTGATCAAAACTTGGTGGCAAAAATTTAGATGCAATAGAGGCTGGGAGGTTTGTAGCAATAATCTTGCTTTTTATCAAAGAATCATTGACCGTTAAATCTAATTTTAGATTCCCATTATTTGCTTTAATATCAGGAGCAACAATAGAAAATACTTTGCCAAAAATTACTGTTATTGGTTGTTGAGTTAAAATCTTTGCTTTGCCTATAGTACCACTCACATTATTGATAAATTGTAGATTTACATTAGGATCATCAAGTTTTTTTTTCAAATCACTGATAAACAGTTTGTTATTTATTTTTAAATTAACAGAGTGTGATCCGATAGAGTCAAGTTGGGATGTGAAATTAATAAAATCACTTTTCTCACTAACCTTTAAAGAAAAACTTTTTAGAACCCCATAATCGCTAGCAAGACCTTTGATTACTATATCGGTGGGATTCAACTTAAAATCCTGTAAATTTTTTATAGATAAATCGAGATCAATAGATTCTGCAGTAAAAAAAGAAGTAGAAAAATGTTTGGCATTACCAACAACATCTAACTTCTGATTCCCAGAAGCTTCTCGTTTGTAGATAGTTTTTATATCTAATTTACCTTTTTTTAAAAAAGGAAAAAATTCTTTAAATTCATAAATATTTTTACTATTCACATTAAAAATACCGTCTATAAGTTTTGTTTTTTCATCAAAAGAAAAACTAGACTTGCTAACTATAGTTTGACCATTTCTAATAGCAAAATCTTTTAAATAGTACTTTGATCCATCTTTACCAATTTCCCCATAAGCATTAACACCCCCCCCATCAAATGAAATCTTACCACTAACTCCCTTCTGATTAAAAACAAAATTTGAATTCCAATTTAAATTAGGCAATTGAAAATAGTTGTGCTCCGAATCGATTATTGAAATATAACCTTCTGTATTAATATTAGGAGCAGATAATTTACCAGAAAAATCTATTTTTCCTGAACATGAAGTTTTTAAAAATTTGTGATCAGAAAGCAAATATTCCAATATAGAACTATTATAATTTAGGACTCCAGTTATTAAATCTTCTACAAAATTAATAGTTATCATTCCTTTAGCATTAGAATGTAAAGAAGAAAATTGAAAATTCTCTATATTAATAATATTTTTTACAAAATTAAATTCTCCTTCTAAATATAAAAAAGCATCTTTTGTGAGGGATAATTTATTTTCTAATAACTCATTTTCCGTTAAATCAGTTTTTATTTTTGCTTGGAAATAAAGTGTATTATTTTGCAAATCTAAATCCATATTTCCTTGTATTTCAAGAGCAATATCATTACCCAAATCTGTTAATCTTGGTGGTAATACAAATTTATGAATTGATATATTTGGGATAGCAACTATAGAAATAAATCCTGTCTTCTTTTGACTTTCTTCTAAAACTTCACTGGAACTTAAATTACTATTTGGTAATCTTAATAAATTAATTTTTTGCGCCGAAACCTTTCTCAGATTAATATCCCATGGAAATATCAAGGAAGATGTTGCATCAATAAAAAAATCTTCAAAATTAACAAATTCTCCTTCTTTGTCACTAAAAGATATTTTTTGCACCTGAATCACCAAAGGCAATGATATAGTTAGATTTTCAATTTTTACTTTGTAATGATAATCAGTTTTTTTTTCAATATAATCAACAATAAAATTATTAATTAATTGAATTCCACTATCAGTTTTTAGAAAAAGGAAAATTGATATTATTCCTGTTATTAGCAATAATAATAAAGAACTTAAAAAGAATTTCATTTTTTCTGTAACATTATAAATTTTATTCAAAAACTCTGACCAATGCCAAAATACACTTGAAAATCTTTGTCAATTTTTTTTCTTCTTTTAATGGGGAAAGCCACGTCTAATCTAAAAGGAGCAAATTCAGTAAAATACCTAATACCAAAACCATATCCTTGAAACATTTTTTGGTTAAATAGCGGAGTAATTGAAGAATATACATTTCCAGTGTCAAAAAAACCTACAAGCCCAATATTATTTTTAACTTTAATTCTCAATTCAACATTAGCTTCAATAATTGAACGACCACCAATTGGTCGATTTTTCTCATCTAATTCTCCAGCAAGCTGGTAAGCATAACCTCTCACAGAACCAACTCCTCCAGTATAAAACCTTTCATTTGCTGGTATTTTCGCTGATTTTGCACCACTAATTAATCCTAGAATTGCTCTAACTGCTATCACTGGATCAAACTTAGCTCTAAAGGGAATATATTCACCCATCTTAACTTCACTCTTCAAAAAAGATTTTCCTTCTTTTTTTATCGGATAAAATGGCTCTACTTTTAATTGTATCTCATTGCCTTTATTAGGATTTAATAAGTTATTTTTTGTATCACGTTTTACGAATAATGGAGCAGATAAAAATGAAAAATTTCTTTTACCTTGGGAATCTTTGATAACACTGTAAGAATATTTTCCAGAAACTCCCTTTGTCCATATATCACTTAGTTTTCTTTCAACACCAACCAATACTGAACCATCCCTGCTATTAAAAGCTTTAGATACAATGTTTTCTAGAGATAATCCTATTTTTAAAGTTTGATTATCTTGTTTATAAAAAGGTTGAGTAAAAACAAGATCAGCTACTTGCTCCTTTTGATTAGCAAACAATTCAGTTTTCACTGTTTCACCATTACCTAAAAAATTTCTATGATTCCAACCGGCTGTGGTACCAAAACCCATATCACTTCCGTAACTAAAACCTGCTTTTAAAGTTCTGTGCTTCCCCTCTTTTAAATTAAATATAACAGGCACTTCCGCATTATTATCTGTATAAGTTGGAATTTCTGCTGTTACAGTTGTAAAAAGACCTATTTTTTGCAATGATTCTTGAGCCTCTGTAATTAATGAAGAGCGAAAACATTGACCATTTTTAAATGGTATTATTTTTTTCAGATAATCAGAATTCACTGAAACTAGCCCATTAAAATCAAAAGATTTTATCTTAGCATTAGGTCCAGCATTAATTACAAAATCCAATGATATAGTATCATCTAAATTATCTATTATAGCATCGTGTTTTACTTCCAAATTCAGAAGGCAATTATTATTTTCAATATATTTCTCTATAGAGTTTTGTACATCTATAATATTATTAGCTATCGCAAAATCTCCTTCTTTAATTGCTAGATCAATAAAATTGGGAGTTTTTATATTATGATTACTATTTTCCACATATCTAAAAAAAAGTTTTTTTATTTTATATCTTTGCCCTTTATTAATATAAAAAATAATTACGCTTTTTCTTTCTACAAACTCCGTTTCAATAGTTGCGCCATAATAACCCTCTGATTGCAAATATTTTAAAAAGGATTTCTTGGCTTCGCTTTCCCAATAAGCTTTTTGATTTATAGTATTATATATTTTTGCTCTCTTCTCCATATCTCGAGCAAGTTCATTAAGTTTTTTTATAACTTCTTTTATCGAATCCTCTATATTTTTATCTTCTTTAACAATAAACTGAATGTAATTATGCTTTTGTTCTTTAGCTAATGCAATGCAGGCTATAATAATAAAAGAAATTGTAACTAATATTAGATAATAAGGAAAATTTTTATTGATCATCAATAATTTTTATTCATTTAATCTAAATCTCGAAAGGACCAGATGAAAATCCATTAATAAATTGCACCATATATGGGTTATCTGTTGTTTCCATTTCATTTTTGGTTCCAGACCATATGATTTTCCCATTGTAAATTAACACCACTTGTTTAGCTATTTTTCTTAGACTATTCATATCATGAGTAATAGCTATAGTTGTTGCCCCTAACTCTTCTCGGATTTTAACAATCAAATCATTTATAACATTTGCCATAATTGGATCAAGTCCTGTTGTTGGCTCATCAAAAAATATAATTTTTGGATCAGTGCAAATAGCCCTAGCTAATGAAACTCTTTTTTGCATTCCTCCAGATAATTCAGCAGGATATAAATTCAATATTCGCTCAGACAAACCTACTGATTTTAATTTACGAATTGCCAAATCTTTTATTTCATTACTATTTAAAGAATATAATTTTTGTGCAAAAAAGGTAATATTTTCACTAACATTCAAAGAGTCAAACAAAGCTCCCCCCTGAAAAAGAAAACCACAATTTTCTAAAATTTTCAAACGATCTTTTTGAGAAATATTGACGGTTTCTTGATTATCAAACATAATGCTTCCTTCATCTGGCGACAAAAGACCTACCATTGCTTTAATCAAAACAGATTTTCCAGTACCAGATCCACCAAGTATAACAAGGGAACTATCTTTTTTCACGTCAAGATCTAATCCATCTAGTACTTTGTGACTACCAAAAGATTTACTTAAATTTCGTACTTTTATTTTTATATTATCTGTCATAACATGTAAAATTAGCTGAAAAACAACTCAGTAATTAAATAGTTACTGAGTAAAATTAGTATTGAAGAAGAAACAACCGCATCAGTAGTAGCTGAACCCACTCCTTTAGCTCCCTTACCTGAATAATATCCATGATAACAACTCATTATTGCTATTATAAAACCAAACACAGAAGCTTTTACTAAACCCGAAACAACATCCATTGTTTCTAAATATTCTATTGTATTTTTGATATAGCTAGTACCATTAAAACCTAGTTTATGCACACTTACTAAATATCCACCCATTACACCTATAATATCTCCGATTAATACAAGACACGGCATAGTTATAACAGAAGCGACAACTCTTGGAACTACTAAATACTTAATCGGATCAGTTGATAATATAAATAATGCATCAATTTGTTCTGTTACTTTCATAGTACCTATTTCAGCCGCAATCGAAGCACCCACTCTTCCCGCCACCATAAGACCGGCAAGCACAGGTCCAAGCTCCCTAGTAATAGAAAGAACAACAACAGTAGCAATTGAGCTTTCAGCGGAAAAACGAGAAAATCCAGTATAACTTTGCAAAGCTAGAACAGCTCCTGAAAAAATAGCAGTCATTGCTACTACTGGCAAAGAAAAATAACCTATAGAAATTATCTGACGCAAGATCAAACCTAAATAAAACGGTCTTTTAACAAGACCACTCATAATTTTTGCAATAAAAATCGAAAGAATTCCAACTTTTTGAAAAAAATCAATTGTCTGACGACCCAAATATTCTAAAGGTAAAAACATAATATTTTATATTTTAAATGTCATTATTAGTTAACTAATATAAAGTTTACACTAGACGACAGATTTGTAAACTCTATTATATCTATCACCCAACATGGTTAATATTTCATAAGCATTTGTTCCAGCAAGATTTGCCATTTGATCAACACTCATATTTTTTCCTATAATTTCTACTTTCTGACCTAAAAACAATTCTTCTTTTGGTATTTTGCTAACATCAATAGTTATTAGATCCATTGATACCCTGCCTATTACTGGGGCTGGTTTATCATTGATAAACACCACTCCCTTGTTACTAAGAGACCTAATATATCCATCTGCATAACCAAGTGGTAATGTTGCCATTAAATGATTTTTGTTGGCTTGATATGTAGCATTATAACCAACAAATTCACCTTCTTCTAATTCTTTAATTTGCACTATAGGAGCTGTAAGCTCTAACGGATTCTTAACAACAGATTTTTTTATATAAGGCGCTGGGTTTATACCATATAGAGCAGCGCCTGGGCGAACAATATCAAAATGGTAATTTGAACCCAAGAAAATACCACTAGAATTTGCTAAACTTTTTTTAGCATGGGGAAATAATGCTGCCAATTTTTTAAATTTATTTAGCTGCATGATGTTTAATTCATTATCAAACTCTTCCGAAGAAGACAAATGACTCATTACACACAAAATCTTTAGACTATCAACATATTCTAACAAATCTTTAACTTCAGGCCCTGGCATTCCAAGACGATTCATTCCAGTATCAATATGTACCAAACAAGGTAGTTTTCTATTTAATTGAAGAGCTAAATCTTGCCATAATTCTAATTGATACAAACTGTTTAACACAGGAATAAGATTTGATTCTAGAAAATCATCTTTATCGCCAACAAAATAACCTTTTAAAACGTATATATTCGTAAATTCAGAACTTAAATTTTGTTGATTTAAAATTTTTCTTAAACTTACCCCTTCATCTTGATTTGCAACAAAAAAATGCCTGCAACCATATTTAGCAAGAACAGGAGTAATATTCAGCGCCCCAAGACCATAACAATTAGCTTTAACAGCAGCCCCTACTTCTGATTCACTGCAAATTTTCTGTAAATTTTGGTAATTTTTTTTTATAATATCAAGATCTATTGTAAGAGTACATTTCGAAGTAATCATTTTTTATAATACTCTACTACTTTTTCTTCTATCTCTGGTATTACAAATGCAGATATAGGCCCCCCAAGACTTGCTATTTCTTTTACTAATCTAGAAGAAATGAACTGATTTTTTTCTGAAGCTGGCAAAAATATAGTTTCTATATTTTCTTCCAACCTTGAATTCATACAAGCCATTTGAAACTCATATTCAAAATCAGAGACAGCTCGAAGCCCTCGAATAATTATACCAGCCCCAATTTTGCTAGCAAAATTAACAAGCAAACCATCAAATTTCATTACCCTTACATTGCTAGCAATATTATATTTTTCTAAATAAATTCTGGCAAGATTACATCTTTCTTCTATAGAAAACATAGGATTTTTACTGTAAGAAGTGGAAATAGCCAAAATTAGCTCATCTGTAATCTTGCTAGCTCTTGAAATTATATCAGCATGACCATTGGTTATTGGATCGAAAGTTCCAGGGTATATTCCTATCGTTTTTTTTATCATATAATTTTTACTAAATTTTTTTCAGCAGCCCATATAAACATATGGCAGAACTATACCATAGAAAAAACATATTACTATAAAATTACTTGATTATTACTATAAAAATACTTGACTAAATACTTGATTAATACTTGACTACCTGTAGTTAATATCTTAAATTAATCTTGAATAATTATAGAAAATTCTTGAATTAAGACCTTTTTTTTACTAATTAAAACAGCATTTTTCTAAAATTTATAAGCAGGTGAGATAAGTTGGATATATCAGGGTCGGCAATGAATAACAATATAAACTACTCGTAATGTTTGATAAATTAAAAAAATTCTCAAAATATGCGGATATAGCTTTAGCTTGCTCTATAGTTGGTATTCTAATGGTATTGCTTTTTCCAGTGCCAACTGCTCTTTTGGATTTGTTACTAGCTTTTTCAGTAGGAAGCTCTCTTATCATTTTAATGACAACTTTATTCATAATAAGACCCCTTGAACTTAGTGTATTTCCAACAATATTGTTAGTGACTACTCTGCTAAGATTATCACTGAATATCGCTTCAACTAGACTCATTTTATCAAATGGACATAATGGTCCAGACGCTGCTGGTCATGTTATTGAAGCTTTTGGCAGCTTTGTAATGCAGGGAAATGTAGTAATTGGGTTAATAGTATTTTTAATTCTAACCTTAATTAATTTTGTTGTGATTACAAAAGGTTCCGGACGTATTGCCGAAGTAGCAGCAAGATTTAGTTTAGACGCAATGCCTGGTAAACAAATGGCAATTGATGCTGACCTTGCTGCTGGTTTAGTTGATGAAAAAAACGCTAAAGCAAGACGCAAAACCCTTGAAGATGAAAGCACTTTTTATGGCGCAATGGATGGTGCTAATAAATTTGTCCGAGGAGATGCAATAGCTGGCTTAATAATTACTTTCATCAACTTAATTGGTGGCATGATAGTCGGTATTCTTCAAAAGAATCTTTCTTTTGATGTTGCAGTTCAAACATACACAATATTAACCATTGGAGATGGTCTTGTATCCCAAATTCCTTCTCTTATAATCTCAATGTCAGCTGGTCTTTTAGTTACAAAAGCTGGATCATCTGAATCTGCTAACCAGATGATCTTTGACCAACTAGGAAAATATCCTCAAGCCATGATGATGACTGCGATTGTTACTGGTTTTATGGCTTTCCTTCCTGGCTTACCATTTATTCCTTTTGCATTAATTTCTTTGACTACTGGCGGTACATCTTATTTAATATATACTAAGCAACAAAAAGATATCAACCCACAAACTGGCTCAGCCATATCTGACTCTTCAAGTACAGGGCAATCTTTAGAAAATTCAGAACAGAAAGCTTTGCATCAAGATGCTCAAATGTCAGAAACTCTACAACTCGACTCAATTAGATTGGAAATTGGCTATGGACTAATGCCATTAATTAGTAATAATAATGGTCATAGTTTAACAGAACAGATAAAAGGTTTGCGTAAACAAATAGCTCAAGAATACGGTTTTGTTATGCCTTCTGTAAGGATTCAAGATAATATACAATTAGATAATGAGACGTATATAATAAAAATCAAAGAATTAGAAGCTGGTAGAGGTTTTGTAAGAGCAGGGAAACTTATGATTATCGATCCTCAAGGATCAAATGTCAACATACCAGGAGAAAGCACAAAAGAACCATCTTTTGATCTACCAGCTAAGTGGATAGAAGAAAGTTACAGAGAAGAAGCTTTGTTTTATAACTGTACTATTGTTGATCCAACAACAGTTATTACCACACATCTCACCGAATTAATAAAAGAAAATATTACCGATTTATTATCTTATAGCGAGACTCAAAAACTTCTTGATAATCTCAATGAAGAACATAAACAATTAGTAAAAGATGTAATACCCGATATAGTATCAGTTGCCTCTCTACAGAAAGTATTACAAAATCTACTATCAGAGATGATATCTATTCGCGATTTGCCTACTATTCTTGAATCAGTTGCCGATTCAGCAAGGGCTAACAAAAATTTAATAGCAATGACCGAAGCTGTAAGAGTTCAGCTTTCACGACAAATTTGTCATTATAGCACAAATAAAGATGGCTTCATTCCTATAATAGCAATGTCACCTGAATGGGAAAAAACATTTATTGAAAGCTTAGTAGATGATGGAACTGGTAACAAACAACTTTCTATGCCACCATCCAAGTTGCAAGATTTTGTTGCAAAAGTAAAAAAATCTTTTGATAACCAGGCAATCAAAGGTTATATACCAGTTTTACTTACCAATGCTTATACAAGACCTTACATAAGATCAGTCATTGAACGGTTCAGACCATCAACAGTTGTTATGTCTCAAAATGAAATTCATTATAAAGCTAAGATAAGAACCTTAGACTCAATTTAAAATAAACTGGCTATAATAGAAATGGATCTTTATGAAATTTATTCACTACTATTTACAGATGTTTTAACCAGCAACTTTGCTTTTAATATTTCATCGGAAATAGTGCTTGATACTATGCAGACATTTGGCAATTATGATAAAAAAATTATATTATTAGTTGCTATAATTGCTTATACATTCTCTATATGCATAAATTATATTTTTGGAATTATGTGTTCAAAAATTTTGGCACCAGCAAACCAAAAAGCATCTGAATTAAATTCAAAAATTGAAATTATAACAAAGTCTAGATTTCTTCCTATAATAATTATTATTAGTTTTGTACCATTTTTTGGTAAATTCATAATATTATTCTCAGGTTTTTGTAGGATAAATTTTATAAAAATCTTAACAATCTCTGTTATTGCAAAACTTATCTACTATATAATGGTAATATTTTACACTTAAATTACATGGCAATATATCTCTCTTCACAAAAAGAAACTTTTATTTCTGAAGTAGCAGATTTTGTTCTTGCTAATTTTAGAATCGATTTAAATAATGTAAAAATTATTTTACCAAATGGTTATCTTTGCAATTATTTACAAAAAGAGATTATCACTAAAATTGGTACAGCAGCAATATTACCTAATATTATACCTATAAATGTCAATAAGCGTTGAAAATTGACCCACTAAGTGCGTCCAAAATTGACCCACTTCGATTACAAAATATTAGCTTCTTTTTTTCATACGATGACTCTCGTTTCCAGTTTCTATAATATCACAATTGTGGCAAATTCTATCAAGCAAT
>CAMCXV010000023.1 GCA_945883665.1 Rickettsia typhi
CGATTTCGACCATGACGCTCATGTTTCATCATTTTTATAAAATCATAATCATGAAAACCTTGTGGTAATATTAACTTAGCTATTTGACTACCTTTTGTGCTTTAAAAATCCATTCTAAACCACTGTGTTAATTATTGCAATTGGTATAACATGAATTTGATTCGCTCTTCAAAATCTCCTCTAAATTTTGTTCCCGCAACTAAATTACCTATATCAAGAGAGTAAATTACAGCATCTTTTAAACTAGCTGGTACATCTCCTTTAATTATTCTAACAGCCAAACCTTCAGCTATTGATGTTTTGCCAACACCAGATTCACCAACTAACAAGGCGTTGTTTTTTTTACGCCTGCAAAGAATTTCCAATGTTCTTTGTATCTCGTCATACCTTCCTATTACACAATCAATATTATCTTCGTTTGCTTTTTTATTTAAATTAGTGCAGTATTTTTCAAGCTCAACTTCAGGGTTATCCGCTGGAGTATTAGACTCCGAACTCGACGGTTCTAGACTAATTTGATCATTTAATTCATGATCACTTAAACTATTAGATTTTATTTTTTTACGTGAAACTTTTTTCTTTAGAGTGTTTTGTTGTATAGGATCAAAATTGTTGATCTTATTATTATAATTTAATATGTCGCTTATCTTTAAATTAGACTGCTTTAAACAAATTAATGCATAAGAATCATTTTCAAAAAAAAACTCTGCAAGCACGTCAATAGAATTAACCGTTGTTTGCCCTCTCTCATTATTATGCAAACTAGCTCTTTGTACTATTCTTTGAAAATTAGCTGTTGGTTCCGAATCTTTTATATTTTCATCGACCAAATCAACAAGCTCTGTCTTTAGATAAGAAATAAGTTTTTCATTGATTATCTTGATATCAATATTATTTGCAATGAATAGCGGTCTTACGTCTTTATCTTCCATAATAGCTATAAGCAAATGTTCACAAGTAGCGTATTGATGTTTATAACTAGAAGCTAAGTATAATGCTTTTCTTAAAGTTAATTCTAATGTAGAAGATAACATAACAAATACCAATTATTAAAAAAAATTAATTCTTAAAACATAAATAATAAGTTAGGTTACTATGTTTGTTTTAACTTATAAAAGAATTATATCAATTACTTATTCAAGTTTTTATTGTGTGTGGTTAATATAAGATATATGTATTAAAGATAAATACTTATCACAATTGCAAAAGCTAAAAACAATTTATGAAAATTACTAAGCAATCACTAAATATAGTTCTTATAATAATTACTATTACAGTATTATTTTTTACAATTGCAAAACTATTGAACAACCATTCTTATGGATCTTCTGAACAAATTATGTCAAAAGAAAACGTAAAAATATTGCTATATACAAAAGATGGTTGTAGTTATTGCGACATGGCTAAAGAATTACTTGAAGAAAATAGAATAAATCATGAAATTGTTGATTTAAGCTTTGATCTAGATCTTCAAAAAAAACTCATTGATAAAACTGGACAAGTTACTGTACCTTATGTTTTTGTTAATAATAAATTTATTGGCGGATATAACAATCTTCTCTTATTACATAAAGAAAATAAATTATAAAACTAATTTCACTTAAATGAAAAAGACCATTGTTGTATTTAAATATCTACTAAGATTAGCTGTACCATTATCGATCTAAGCAGCTTTTAATTTTATTTACAATCTAAAAACCCTAATGTATAAATCTTTAGTAACCCTCTTATCCTAAATAATTATTAAAAATCTTAAAGAGAATTAAATGGCATATATACCGATTGTTGTAGAACAAACATCTAAAGGAGAAAGATCTTATGATATATATTCAAGATTATTAAAAGAAAGAATTGTTTTTGTTTGCGGAGAGTTTGAAGATAACATGGCAAACTTAGTCGTTGCTCAATTATTATTTTTGGAATCAGAAAATCCAGAGAAAGAGATATCTATGTACATAAACTCACCCGGTGGTGTTGTGAGTTCAGGTTTAGCAATTTATGATACAATGCAATACATAAAGCCCAAAATAGCAACTTTATGTATTGGTCAAGCTTGTTCAATGGGTGCAACTATTCTACTTGCTGGGGAACCAGGGATGAGATCGGCATTACCAAACAGCAGAATTATGATTCATCAGCCAAGTGGTGGATATCGTGGACAAGCAACTGATATAGAGATCCACGCTAAAGAAACAAAGAATGTTAAAACAACGCTACAAAAGATATACTCGAAACATACAGGGCAAACAATGTCCATTATTGAAAAAAGTATGGAAAGGGATAATTTTATGTCTCCTATAGAAGCTCAAGAATTTGGTATTATTGACAAAATAGTTCAAAACAGAGAGATACTAAAACAACAGTAATAATAAATTTATTTGATAGTTAAGAAGACTAGTTACAAGTATAATTGTAGCTAGCAAGATTTAATAGTAGTCTGTATAGAACTATTTAAAAGATTCTAACATTAAGATATCATTACTATCAAGCCAGAATTTTTCTGACAAAGAAATTTTTGCTATAAATCCATTTTCTATATCATAAAAAATTGATATGAAACTATTTGACTCTTCAGAGTTATTTTTATTAACCAAAATATTAATTAATTTTACTAAATCATTTTTATTTTTAGGAAATAATTTCAAATCATGAGTTAGATTTTTAAGAACATCTTCGATAGAAGAAAAACTCCTAGCAACAATTCTTGCTCCTCCTTTGTCAATCAAAACGTCACAAGTAACTACTACAGAAACTTTAACACTTAACAAATGAGCATATTTACGCATTATTTCTTCGTTAAATATTGTGACTTCTATTATTCCTAAAGGGTCAGATAACATTATTGTTATAAAACGACCACGTCCCGATGTTCTAGTATCTTTTTTGATAATAACACCAGCAAATTTTAATAGATACGACCCTTCTACAAGACTATTTATTAGATAGAGTGAATTTTTGATATTATACGTTTCAAATATGGATTTATAGCAAGACAACGGGTGTTTTTCAAGAAAAAGACCCATTACTGCAAATTCTTGATACGCTAATAATGTTTCATCAAGTTCTTCTTGGTTAGTAGCTATAACTTCATCACTAGCTTGGCTTACTTTGATTAAACTAAATTGACTAGAGTGTTTTTCAGTATGATATGACAGACTATAAGCCATTAATTTTTGGATACTAAATAGTAAATTATTTCTATTCGCATGAAGAGAATCAAAACATCCAGCTTTAATAAGATTTTCTAGTAATTTTCGATTAATTAATTTTGGCGGAGTGCGCTCAATAAAACTAATGATATTTTTAAACTCACCTTTTTCACCTCTTGATCTAGAGATTTCTTCACCAAAATTCACCGTAACACTTTTGATAGCAGCAAAAGCAAAAATAATAGATTTGGTATCGTCTTTATTTTTCTTGATTCTAAAATAACCGTAAGATTCATTAATAGAAGGTGGTATAATTTTAATATTAAATATTTTTGCTTCTTGAAGAAAAATATTTATCTTATCACTATTATCAATATCTAAATTCATTGCAGCTACTAAGAATTCAGCAGGAAAATTAGCCTTTAAAAAAGCGGTTTGATAGGAAATTACACCATATGCAGAGGCATGAGCTTTGTTAAAACCATAACCAGCGAATTTAGATACTTTTGCAAATATGGATTTAGCTTGATCAGCTGGAACATTGTTTTTTATTGCGCCGTTAACAAAAAATTCTTCTTGCGCATCCATTTCGCTTTTTACTTTTTTTCCCATGGCACGCCTTAACAAATCAGCGGATCCTAAACTATAACCAGATAATTTGCGCGCTATTTCTAGCACCTGTTCTTGATAAATAATTACGCCATAAGTAGATTTTAAAATTGGCATAAGTAGAGGGTGTAAATAATCAGCTTCTTGTTGACCGTGTTTACAGGCTATAAAATCTGGAATATTGTCCATTGGTCCTGGTCTATACAAAGCACCAAGAGCTATGATATCACCAATATTGTCTGGTCTTAGTTTGCGCAAAGTGCTTTTCATACCAGCGCTTTCAAACTGGAATACTCCTGTACCAATTCCTTTTGATAATAGGTCAAAAGTTTTTTTATCATCAAAAGTTAGTTTATCTAGATCAATATCTATGTCTTGTTGTTTAAGTAATGCAAGGCATTTTGTGATGACAGTAAGTGTTTGTAATCCGAGGAAATCAAATTTAATAAGTCCTGATAATTCACAATATTTCATTGAATATTGTACAATTAACATATCAGAATTATTATCTCTACATAATGGCACACTCTCGATCATATCCTCGTTAGCAATCACGATACCTGCTGCATGTGTTGAGGAATGGCGATGTAATCCTTCTAGAATTAAAGCGGCTTCTAGAACATTTTTTATTAACTCATTATCTCCATTTAGATTATATAAACCATTACCTTTTGCTGCGTCTCTTAGCTCTGCTACATCGTTAATAGCTTGGCTCAGAGTAACAGGATTTACAGCGTTAAAAGGTACTAATTCTGTAAGATAATCAGCAATATTATAGCTAAGACTCAAAACCCTAGAAACATCTTTAATAACAGCTTTGGCTTGCAGCTTACCAAATGTAATAATTTGACCAACTCTTCCTTCCCCATATTTTTTTCTAACATAAGAAATTACTTCTTCACGTCTTTCTTGACAGAAATCAATATCAAAATCAGGCATTGAAATACGTTCGGGGTTTAAGAAACGCTCAAAAAGCAACCCAAATTTTATTGGATCAAGATCAGTAATTTGCAAACACCAAGCTATTATAGAACCTGCACCAGAACCACGACCAGGTCCAACTGCAATGCCATTTTCTTTACTCCAGCGAATAAAATCAGATACTATTAAAAAATAACCTTGAAAATTCATTTTACAAATAATACCTAACTCATATTCAAGGCGAGCAAAATATTCCGAGCGGACAACGGATTCTTCTGTTTTAGATATATTTTCTAAAGCAAACTTAATTGCTAATTTCTTTTCTAGTCCTTTTTTAGACTCTTGTTTAATAAGGTCTTCTTCGGAAATACTACCATCTGTGAAGTTTGGCAAAGATGGTTGCTTAACCTCTGGCATTACATAAATTCTTTTAACTAAATTCACGGTATTTTCAATTGCTTCTGGCAAATCAGCAAATAACTGTATCATTTCATCAGAGCTTTTAAAATAACACTGATTACTCACTCTAAATCTGCTTTGCTCATCTTTGACGACTCCTTGAGAAATACACAATAATATATCGTGTGCATCGTGCATCTTTATATCGGCAAATAAAATCTGGTTCGTTGCTATCAATGGAATTGAAAGTTCAGAAGCTATTTTGAGATATTCCGGTTCTATTTGTTTTTCATCAGCTAAATTATGACGCATTATTTCGAAATAAAATCTATCACCAAAAATTGCAATAAAATTTTTTGATTCTTTTAGCGCTTCTTCATAAGATCCAGATAATAATAATTTACCTATTATTCCCTTTGCATAAGCTGACAAAATTACAAGACCATTACTACATTCTTTTAAATCATTGAAAGTAATATGATTACAAATTGTGCGATCATTCTTAATAAAACTGTAACTAACCAATCTTAGTAAATTTTTATAACCAACTTCGTCTTTAGCAATTATTAGAATTTCTGCAAAATCTTGTTGTAATTTTTTATTAATAAAAGAAATATTTAAAATTACTCCACAAATTGGTTGAATTTCTGAACTAGTTGCTGCCAAGGAAAATTCTAATGATCCAAATAAGTTGCCTCTGTCAGCTAGACAAACAGCGTTCATATCATGTTTTTTTGCAAGAGAGACGAGATCTTCAATTTTGATAGCGCTTTCAAGCATAGAATACGAGCTTTGCGCACGAAAGTGAACAAACTTACCAATAGATTGAGTCATTTTATTTAAGAAGTTTATAAATGAATTTCTGTTTCAATTGTAATATTAAGAATAAACTTAATCAATCTTGATTCTGTTATATCAGCACCAACATTAAATAAAAAAACGGCAAATTAGTTAGTTATTTAGAAAGTTTTTATTAAATTGATATTAGGTAGTTATAAATATTTATTAATACAAAACTACCCAAGTGGTACCCACGGCCGGACTTGAACCGGCACGAGCTAAGCTCCACAGATTTTAAGTCTATTATGTCTACCATTCCATCACGCGGGCACAAACTTGAGTCGTAATATTATTCCAAAAAATATGACGGCGCAAGCATTTTTTTGTTTCTATATAATTCTATAATTAATGACACTAAGAGAAATATATGTCTTATATGAATTTTTCTTAATTATCTTGCGTTGTTTGATTTGCTACTAATTTGTTTTTTGACTTTCTTCTTAATAAATTATTTTTTAAAGCTAAGGATAACCTAGAGAATTTATCTTCTTTTTTATCTTTTTCTAAAATAATAGTTTTTATTTCTTTTTCCATGTTGAATCTAAATAATTGTATCAGCTATTGAAAATAAGTTCAAAAATTACCTTAATATTTCTTGTTAGCCGCTATTTTTATCTTGTTTTTTGAAGATTTTTTTGGTTTAGGTTTAACTTTTTTAACTTCAAAATGCTCATCAAGTAAGGATACCATTTTGTTATCTCTAATCACACCTTTACTGCTACCAGTAACAACCCCTACAAGGGTTTTGTCATTTCTTGTAGCTATTGTAATTAGATTACATCCAGCAGGATTTGTAAATCCAGTTTTTAGCCCTTCTGCTCCTGGGTAGTTTGCTGTAAGTCGATTATGACCATTTATCTGCTTTCCCTTGTACTTAAAACTTGTTACAGAGAAATATTTATAATATTGCGGGAAATTTCTTTTTATAGCTATAGCTAATCTAGCTAAATCAACAGCAGTAGTTTTTTGTTCTGGATGATGCCAACCTGAGGCATTAGTAAAAAAACTATCTTTCATTCCTAGCTGTTTTGCACGTATATTCATTAATTTACTAAATTTTTGTTCTGAACCAGCAAGATTTTCCGCTATTACTATTGCAGTATCATTTGCAGATTTAACTATCATTGACAAAATCGCATCCTTAACAGTAATTTGCTCACCAGCTTTTAAAAAAAGTTTGAGAGGTTTGGCTGTTGTAGCATTTTGCGATACGTATAATTTATCACTCAAAGAAAATTTACCAGAACTAAGAGCTTCAAATAACATGTACAGAGTCATTACTTTAGTTAGTGAAGCAGGGTAAATTTTTGCACTCTCGTTGTACGAGTGTAAAACTTCTCCTGTTTTACCATTAACCACTAAACTTGTTTGAATTGGACAAGAAGTTTTTTGATCCTGTTTTTTTGCAGCTTCGGATATATTTATTTGTAGAACAAACTGTAGTAACAAGATATTTGTTACTACAAAACACTTAAATCTTAATAGCATAAAAATTACGATTCTTTAATATTTTAAATTTAACTTAACTAATTCTGAAATTATACTAACATAATTTTTCTTCAGGAAGAAATAAAATTAGTTATTATTTTCGTGCTTATTTTTTAAATAGATAAGAAGAAAAATACCAGGTATGGCAAGTATAATTGTTAGTAAGAAGTATAAGTCCCAACCTATTGACTTAACCATTGCACCGCCAAAAACAACTATAGTATGACTTGCTAAACCAGATGCACTACTAAATAAGGCAAATTGAGTTGCTGTAAATTTTTTATTACATAAAACACTTAAATAACCCGCTAAAACTCCTGAACCCATACCACTTGGTATATTTTCTATAGCAATCGCAATCATGAAAGCGTTAATATCATGCCCCATATGGTTTAGCCAAATAAAAGAAGTATTAGTAAAACTTTGAAATATAGCAGTTACTATCATTCCATTTAAACTGCCAATACGATACATCAAATAAGCACCAGCAAAAGATCCAATAATTGTTGCAATCACCCCAAATACTCCAGATACAAAGGCAATTTCACTTTTTGTAAAACCCAGATCTAGATAAAAGGGCATTGCCACAACACCAAGCATTGCGTCTCCCAATTTAAAGAAAATAATAGCCAATAATATTAAAATTGCACCATCTCTTTTAAAAAAATCAGCAAATGGGTCAATAGTCATTATCTTCCAAGAATGCAGAGAAAATCCATTAAATTTCTCACGTACTATTTCAGTTTCCTTTAATGATATAGTGTAAAAAATAATGACAGCATATAAGATAGAAATAACAAAGAAAGTTTCTCTCCAGCTATATAAATCAGATAAATAAAATGCTCCTGCTCCTATAGTTATTAATCCAATTCTATAACCTAACCCTGCGGTTGCAGCTACTATCGCCTGTAATTCTGGTTCGAATTTTTCAATCCTAAATGCATCAAAAACTATATCATATGTGGCCGAGATCACGCCAAGAGCAATAACTAGTCCATATAATTCAGATAATTCACTAGTTGGGTCTAGCCTGCTCATGTAAAATAAAATAAAACCTATGCAAGCTAGGCATATTACCATCCAGCTTTTACGATGTCCTATTATTTCCAAAAACGGAATCCTAATTTGGTCAATAAATGGAGACCATAAAAATTTTAATGAATAAAATATTTTTGCCACTGAAAAAGTAGTAATTACTGCGATGCCAATTTGTGCATCTGACAACCAAGCAGGTACTGCTTTGTATAGTATTCCAAGAGGCATTGCACTAAAGATGCTCAATATAAAAATCTGTATATGACGATAATCTGAAAAGATTTTTAATATATTCATTAATTTTAAACTGATTGTTTTGAGATCCTAGTAAAAACTTATAGAAGCTGATTGGTAACTTTTCAGGAATAAGGATTTCTAGATATATCAAAATCAGATTGGGGTCAAGTCAAAAATCAGATTGGATAACTCAAATCATTTGTTTCTTCAAATTTCATTTGACCAGATATGCCAGTAGTTTCGCTACTAGATACAAATATACTGGAAATTGCCTGCTGAAAATCTCTATGAAGTCTTTGTTTTGATCGAAAAATCATATCAAAATTAACCGGTACTTTAGAATTATCTTTAAATGTGACTAAACCATCTAATTGAATATCTCCATGTTCTTGAAGATTTATGTTCAAAACAAATCTTAGATACTGCGAAGAAGTTCTGTTAATTTTCACCTCTTTTTCTTGAACTTCTTGGTCATGATAAAATGGAATAAAAATAGTTTGCCATTTTTGATTTTCTTCAACAAGACTTGTATTTGACAAAAGTAATTCTTTAATCCCGGAATATTCATTTGCAAATTTTTTAATTTGTTCAACCGATTCGTCCAAACTCTGAATAATCCTATTAAAATTATTATTATCTTTATCTATCAAGTCTTTTGAGTTTTTTTGATCAAAACTTGAAATATTACTAGAAGAGTTTTGCTTTATTTTCTTATCATTTTCTAATTTCGAAATAGTTTTTCTTCCCTTTTTAGACATGTATGGGGTTTGTAGAATGAATTCACTATTCATCTGTTTAGTAACTTCTAGAGGAGATTTGTTAAGTTGATTATATGCACCAGATTCATCAATATTTTTTGTCAATAAAGCTATGTTTTTTTCACCTAACTCTTTGTTTGCCAAGGTCATTTCAAGAGTTTTAGACTGGGGATATGTATTAATAGTTACGAGGTTATTCCAAGTTTTATTAACATTAAAAACAAACTCTGATATATTTTTTGCTATATCAAAATTTATAGGTTTATTATTTAAATTGATTATTTCTAAATTGAATTTTTTCCCCATGGGAAGATTAGTATTTTTGATGGATATAATACCAAAATCTGTTTTTATTAATTGAGATTTATTCTGACCATCATTCCCTATTTCACCAGTGACATTAAAAGCATAGTTCACTTTATCTGATGATTGTTTAATTTGAAAAACAATATTTACAGGTGTTTTTGCAGAAGTTGTTTTAACCAATTCTTTATACAAAGCCGACTGTTTTGCAATATTAGATAAATTTAAATATTTGATTTCTCCGCTAATAACTGTAGCAGTGTCTTTAAAACCCTCTAATTTGACATTTATTGCATTTGAAACTTTAGGCGTAACAGGATTATGAGGCTTTTTTACTGTAAATAAATTTAGAGTTTCTGGGACCTTAATCAATTTGCTATTTACTGAAACAACAGTACACTGAATTTGATCAGAGTTATTTAAAATTTGAAGAGTAATTTTATCTCCTTGAATTAATTCTTGATTATATGGCGCAGAAAATCTACCATATGCTGTATGGAAAATAAATTCCCCTTTTGGGGTTTTGTCAACAACTGATCCTTTCAACATATAACCAGTTTGCAACTGATTTAACATTTCTACAAGATTTTTTTTAGTATTACTCTTTAAATTTAGAGCTGTTGACAAGATTCTGATATCTTGAAAGTGAATATCATCCATATATAAATACTAGTTTAAAGTTCAAATGATACAAAATAAACATATTATTAGATTATCATTTATAGGGTTGTTTTTAAACATTGTAGCAAATATCGTGCTATACAGATATTTTATCATAGAAGAAGTTGTAATAAAGCGAGTTTCAGATCAAAATACTAGAATTGCAGAAGCTTATAAAGAGAAGATATGGGATAATAACAAAAATGCTGTATTAAAATTAAACACTCAAAATTTTGATTCATTGCTAAATGACCAAGAATTTATTCAATTTATTTCAGAATCTTCTGGGTTTTTTAGCGAGATTAAAGATAGTGTTTCCTTATATGATAAAAACAGCAATAAGTTTATTGAAAGTAAACCTGATGATTTCTTAAGTATAAAATATAATTTTAGCGCTTATCTTTATAAGAGATTTATTTTAACCTTAGATAAGTATTTTTTATCATCATATTTTTCAGATAACCCTTTAATGGAATCAATTAAAGGAAAGGTCAGTCATTCATTAGTTTCAAGAGCTCTAATTACAGATAAAAATCATAATCTGTATGAATCATCATTTATAATAAGTTATATACCTATTATTTCTAATGAAAATGGAGATTATAGGATTGATGGGGTAATTAAAATTACAACTGATATTACAGATCAATGGGACAATATAACTTATTTTGAAAAAAGGATTTTCTTATCTTTCTTTATTGTCTTTATTGTTTTTTTTATAATCATTATGTATAACACAAATTATGCTCAGAGAATTATTAATAAGCAATTTGAAACTAATCGTGAATTAGAAGAAGCAAAAATCAAAGCTGAAACTGAAAGCTCTGCAAAAACTCAATTTCTAGCAAACGTAAGCCATGAATTACGCACTCCTTTAAATGCAATTATTGGTTTTTCAGAAATTATTCTATCTGAAACGCATGGTAAATTAGATAATATACAATATAAAGATTATATTAACGATATTAACAATTCTGGAAAACACTTATTAAGTGTAATAAATGATATTCTAGATTTTTCAAAAGCTTCTGTTGATAAGCTAAAAGTCGAAACCATAGATCTTGATTTAAACAAATTAGCTGCTGCCAGTATGCGTTTTGTAAAACCAAGAGCTGATAAGGCTAATATACGATTAATTGAAGACTTTCCTGAAGAACATGTTGTGATTAAAGCCGATGCTAAAAGGCTAAAACAGGTTTTTCTAAATCTTTTATCAAATTCTGTCAAATTTACTCCTTCAGATGGGGCAGTTACTTTATCAATAAAAAAAGATGCCTTTAAAAAATTAGTTTATATTTCCGTAACTGATACTGGAATTGGGATGAGTGAAGAAGATATTCCAAAAGCAATTTCTTCTTTTGGGCAAATAGATAGTAAATTAAGTCGAAAATATGAAGGTACAGGTCTTGGATTACCTTTGACTAAAAAACTTGTTGAATTAATGAATGGTACATTTGACATAAAAAGTACCGTTGGTAAGGGAACAACTATAACTATAACATTTCAGTATAGTGAGGTAGTATCTATTTGATTAATAGTGAAATGTGATAGTTAAATCTCTCAAATATGAACTCGCAAATATTGATAGGGACTGTTAACAAAGATTTTGTATTTTTCTGGTTAATAGATATAACATATTTATTAATCAGAAAAATAGCATTTTGAAAATCTATAAATTTCCTATAACGTCTAAAAACTCCCATAACTTCTCAATTAAAATGAATCAACAAAACCACTAATGTAAGACTTAATTTTTTGAATTTTTAAAGATTTAATGTTATAGTGGAATTTAATAATAAACTTAAACTTTTAACTATCTTATATTATGTCTATCACAAAATTTCTTGATCCAAAAATGATGTTGCCTTTCGCCGTATATTCGGCACGGAGAAGAATAAAGACATTCTCATTCATTTTATTAATGACATACTGGAGCTTAAAGATAGAGACAAAATCAAAGAGATCACATTTTTACCTACTATTGCCGTGCCTGAAATTGCTTCTAAAAAGCAGAGCGTAGTTGACGTTTTATGTAAAGACGAAAACGGAGTACAGCTAATTATTGAAATGCAAGTAGCCCCTCAAGAGGGTTTTGAGAAAAGAGCACAATATTATGCGGCTAAAGCTTACTCTCGTCAGCTAAATAAAGGTAAGGAAGAAGGTGCTAGATATATTGATCTAAAGGCGGTAATATTTATTGCTATAACTGACAATATTATATTTAAAGATAAAATATTCTATAAGTCCGATCATATTATGCTTGATAAAGAATCATACGCTCATGATTTAAAAGATTTTTCTTTTACTTTTATTGAACTACCTAAGTTCAAAATCACTGATATAAATCTGCTTACTAACATTGTAGAAAAATGGTGCTTCTTTTTTAAGAATGCCGATAAAACCAGCGAAGCAGACTTGCGTAAACTAATAGGTTCTGACAATGTCATAGAGCGAGCTTACGAGGAGTTAAACCAATTCAACTGGACAGAAGATGAATTACTAACCTATGATCAAGAGACTAAACGTATCATGGATAATCAAGCAGCTGAAGATTACAAGATAAATCAAATAAAACAACAAATTATAGAAGCAGAAGAAAAAGCTGAAGCTAGGGGTAAGGCTGAAGGTAAGGTTGAAATAGCACGAGCTATGTTAATAGACGGAGATTCTATAGAAAAATAGGTAAAATCACTGGGTTATCTATTACAGAAATTGAAAAACTAAAATCCTCATTGCAACCTATGGTTCAATCACTCCTTATCCTAAATTCGCGTTTTTAACATAAAAAATACCGAATCTTGTAACAAGATAAAACAAGATTCGGCACTAGTATTTATATAGATTTACAATCTATCAATTTTATTGTTTCTTCTATACCGTATAACTTGATGAAAGAACCAAGTCTTGGACCTTGAGATGATCCAAGTAAAATTTCATATAGTTCTTTAAAAAAATCTCGTAAATTCTCATAACCAGCATCCATACCTATTGTATAAATTTGATTTTGAATTTCCTCTGCGCTTATATCTGGCGAAGAAGTAATTAACATTTTTTTAATCTGATTCAGTAAGTTCTTATGATTATCATTAGCTATCATATATTTCTTAGTTTTTTTCACAAAATCATTATAATAATTAATTGCATAACCAATCATATGATCTAAATAAGGCGCATTCTGTGGATTGCTTTGAGGAGAATATTGAGTGATAAAACCCCATAATACAGACTTATCTTCTGGATTACATACAGCTGCTAAATTTAAAAGTAAACTAAAGCTTATACCGTAAGTATTGATTTTTGGTACATTACCAGCATGAATATGAAAAACTGGATTTATCAATTTTTTAGACGCATCCTCTTCTTCGTGATATTTATTATTAAAAGCTAAATATTCATCAACAGCTTTTGGTATTACATCAAAATATAATCTTTTTGCTTTAGAAGGTGATTGATACATAAAAAGAGCTATGCTTTCAAGGGGGGCGTAATGTAGCCACTCATCAACACTTATACTATTGCCCTTGGATTTTGAAATTTTACTACCATCTTCATCAAGAAATAACTCATAGAAAAATTGTACAGGTGCTTTTCCTCCCAATATTTTACAGATGCTACTGTAAATTTCCCCATTGGGTAAATGGTCTTTACCATACATTTCGTAATCTACGTCAAGAGTAGCCCAGCGCATACCAAAATCTGGTTTCCATTGTAATTTACAATTTCCACCAGTTACTTTAGTTTCTACCAGCTCATTTCTTTGGTTTCGGTAAAATACACTGCCATTTTCTTTGCTTACTTTCTCTATTGAAACTTGAAGTATAACACCGGTTTCATGGCAGAGAGGCATAAAAGGTGAATATGTTTTTTGACGATCCTCCCGAAAAGTTGGAATCATTAAATTCATAATTTCATCATATTTATCAATTGTTTTAAGCATCATATGATCGAACATACCAGCTTTATAACATTCAGTTGCACTATAAAAACTATATTCAAAACCAAAACGATCTAAAAAAGATCTAAGCTTTGCATTCATATAATGCCCGAAACTTTCTTTTTCTCCAAAAGGATCGGGAATAGATGTAAGAGGTTTTCCTATATGAGGTATGATCATTTCTTGGTTTGGTATATTGGATGGAACTTTTCTAAGCCCATCCATGTCATCAGAAAAACAAATTAATTTTGTAGGTATATCGCAAATTTGCCTAAATGCCTCTCTAACCATAGTAGTTCTAGTAACTTCAGCAAAAGTGCCAATATGTGGTAGTCCTGATGGACCATACCCTGTTTCAAAAAGAATATATCCTTTTTGCGGAGCAACTCCACCTATTAAATCATAAATTCTCTTAGCCTCTACGAATGGCCAAGCGTTTGACTTCATTAGATCATCAAAATTAAATTTCATAAAACCCCAAAAATATTCTTGCAAATTATCTAGAGCATTATAACCTATATTAAATAAAAAATCACATATCAATTATAAAAAACTTATGCAGGTAAAAAATCCTTACATTTTATTAATATTACTTTCCGGTTTCTGTTTAATGAGTGCTTATTTTGTTGAGTATGTAATGCAATTAAAGCCATGCTCCTTATGTGTTTATCAAAGATTTCCATATTTGATTTTGATTGTGATTTCATTAATAGCCGTCGCTGAAAAAAATTATAAAAAATATAATAAATATCTGATAGTTACATTAATTATTGCAATAATTATAGCTGGTTATCATATGGGGGTTGAAAAAGGTGTTTTTGAATTATCTAGCCTATGTAAGCCATTAATTTCTGTAACAAATGATATTTCAATTAGTGATTTTACAAAAATATTATATAATCAAGACATTGTTATGTGTAATAAACCAGCTTTAGTAATATTTAATTTATCAATGACCGAATGGAACTTATTGTTGAATTTAACTCTGTTAATTCTTTGTATTAAATTTAGCAATTTCCAAGAAAAATAATTGAAGGGTAACAAATGCCAAAGCCATTTTTTAGTAATAATCATAATAAAATTATTCAAGAGATTATTCGTGTTAACCATGCTGGTGAGTTTGGAGCTCAAAAAATATATCAAGGGCAGATAAACTATACCAAAAATATTGAAGATCAAAAAATACTTAAACATATGTTGGATCAGGAGCAAGAACATCTTGAATATTTTAGCAAGAAAGTTCAAAAAGGTTTATCACGACCAACTTTTTTAATGCCAATTTGGTCTATAGGAGGCTATCTAATAGGTGCAATATCAGCAAAAATAAGTATGAAATTAGCTATGATAGTTACTGAAAATGTTGAAACAGTAATAGAGGAGCATTACTCTGATCAGATCAAATATCTTAAGAATCAAAAAACAGAAAGTTCAATGTTAAAAAAGATTGAAAAATTCAAAATTGATGAAATAGATCATAAAAATATTGCTAATATAGCTATAAAAAATAATAATAGTTTTGGTAGTTTTCTTGGACATTGCATCAAAATTATTTGTAGATCAGCAATTTTCTTAAGTAAAAAAATATAATAATATTTGAATTATGAAGTTATTTTTAATGAGGCATGCAGAGGCTCAAGAAGCAAGGCAAATAGATGATATTTTTAGGGAATTAACTAACAAAGGTATTGAGGAAGCAAGGGAAGCAACGAAATTTTTACAAAATTATCAAATTGATAAAATATTAGTATCTTCTGCAAAAAGAACCATACAGACTGCGGAAATCATTCAAAAGAAATTAATCTCTACAAACTTTGAGGTTTTATCAGAGTTATATGCAAGTAGTGCTAGTAAAATAATAGAAATTATTTCAAAACAAGATGATAAAGACAAGACAATACTGCTTATAGCCCATAATCCGGGAATATTTGATGCTGCTTTGAATTTGACAAACCCTGACTCTTCAAAATATGATTTATTAATTGAAAATGGTATGCCAACTGCTAAGATCATAGATCTAGATTTTCCAGAATTAAAAAATTGGTCTGAGATACTAGAAAAAGAGAGAAATTATTGCAATTAAAATCACTTCTATACTCAGTCCAGAATAAAATTCGAAGGTTTGAGTCTGATAATATTGAAATTTTCTGTCATTAGAGTATCAAGTTCATCCTTATATTGAGCAATATTATCTAAAAATCCCAAAATAGCATTTTGAAAATCTATAAATTTCTTATAA
>CAMCXV010000024.1 GCA_945883665.1 Rickettsia typhi
ACTAAAAACTGATGATATAGCTGAGCAACTAGGAATTTCTAAAACAACATTATATAAATATTTAAGGGCAAGAAACGTGCAAATTGGTGCTCCACAACAACTCTAAAATCCAAATCAACATTTTTGGGTCTTCTTCCACACGGGGCCTATTAGCCAGCGAGCTTGAACATGATCTTGGTTACTCAAAACATAGTAAAGTACCAAAGGTAGATAATAACCGTCGTAACGGTAGTTATGAAAAAACAATAATAGACGAAAATGGTAGTCAAATAACAGTAGATGTGTCTTATGATCGAGAATGAGAGTTTAGCCCGCAACTACTATCTAAAGGGATTAGAAGATTCAACGGTTTCGATGATAAAGTAATTTCCCTTTATGCTAGAGGTATGACAATAAAGTTTATGATTGACTCTGATTAAATAATTTTAATAAGCTCATTATATAAAGCGTTAGCACTTAAGAATCCACTTTCAATTGTTCCTCGTATACACCAATCTCCAATTGCAGCAAGTCTGTTGTCTATATCTAACAAATATTTATATTTATTATTTTTAGCAATATTTGCATATCTCCATCTATGAATTTCACATTTTATTAATTCATCATCCTTATATTTAATAATTGGGAATATAGTTTTGAGCATCTCTCTTTTTATTTCCTCAATTTCAGATTCCATATTTTTATCTGCCCATTCGTTACTTGAAAGAGCAACTATTGCGTTCAAAGATTTTCTTTCTGGTTTGCTTGAATTATTTGAAATCCAGCTAATCTCAGAATTTTTCACAAGCGCCACATCCCAATTAATGTTTAATCTATTTTCAAAACCAAGCATTAAAGAGTAACATCCGAGCATTTTTCTGAATTTTAAGTAATTATGATAAGTAAATTCTTTAGGTAACAAGATTTGTGTTTGAAGCACAGGCGCACTGCTGATTACCCAATCAAAATCACCTAGACTAATGCTATTAATATCAAATAATCGCCATTTGTTTTTATTGGATTTTTCTATCTTCTTAACTTCTGTTTCTAAAATTACTTCTAAATTATTAGCCAAATATTTGCCTATTTCATTCATTTTTGGAACACCAACATAATGGGGATAATTCAAATTCCATTCTTTTTGATATTTTATATTATTTCCATCTATTTCAACAAATTTTGCATTCCAAACATTAGCTATACCTTGATCTATTAGAGGCTGCATGAATTTTTTAAATTGATCAGTTTTAATAGTAAAAAATTGAGCACCATGATCAAATTCAAAATCTTCGTTGTAAAAACGACGAGTGGCAATTCTTCCCCCAAAACCTCTGGATTTCTCAAAAATTTTTACATTTGCTATACCATTTAGCATATTTGCAAGTGATAAACCAGAAATTCCAGCCCCAATAATAGCGATATTCATTTTGTGTTTTCTATTTTAACTTGAGTTTTGCATAAGAAAAAACTTAGAAAGCTTTTAATAAAAGTCTTAAGAAAGGATTGAAACAAACATAAATTATAATTTTTAACCTTCAATTGACAATAGATAATTTATGTTCACATTCCTAACTAATATTTTCTATCAAATCGATAATTTTTGCAACATTTTTTCTTAAAGATCTAAGCTAAAAAAGGACATAAATATTGTTCTATAAGTCTTTTGGAACTAATGACATATCGTTGCTGCTGAAAAACTATAGAATGATGATATCTATTTTTTACTGATTTTTTAGCCAGTGTATAATATGAAAACCCCTTTTAATTCAAAAATAGAGTGTTTTGACAGAAATAATTGAGAAAGACACAAGAAAAATAAAATACTATACTATGCCGCCAATTTGTCCCGCAAAAGATCTATCAGCTTACTAGAACTTTCAGCTTCCGATATATCTTCTAAAACAGCAATCTCAGAAGAGAGTCTATTCAAAGCTGATTCATAGATAGTTCTTTCACTATATGAACGATCATTATCAACATTTTTGTATAAATCTCTGACAACTTCGGCAATCGCGGTTATTTCACCAGAATTAATTTTAGTCTCATACTCTTGAGCGCGCCTACTCCACATTTTATTGCCGCGCTTAGGTTTTCCTTGCAGGATTGTGTATACTTCGTGAATATCGGTCTTGTTTACTAAAGTTCTAAGACCTACGGCAGAAGCTCTGTTTACAGGAACTCTCAGAGTCATTTTATTTTGAGGAAAAGAAATAACATAAACTACAATTCTTGTATCAGCTATTATTTGTACTTCGATCTCAACCACTTCACCAACTCCATGGGATGGATAAACGACTCTTTCACCCACTTTAAATGCAAGATTTTTAGACATTTATACCTCTGTTTTAATAGAATCACTAGTGTTGGTCATTATAGCATATTTATCTAAAAAGTAAAACTGTTTAATTCGAAATTACATAGATCAAAGCAGCTCAGTTTTCTTCAGTAATTTTTAATATAAAGATACAAAATCTAGGCATAATTCACTTGATATAATTATAAAAGAGACCAAATTTTATCAATTTTTTCTATTATTGCTTTATCCATTTGAATTTTTTCTCCCCAATTTCTTGAAGTTTCTGGGAAAATCTTGTTCGTAGCATCAATGCCTAACTTACTTCCTAAACCAGATACTGGAGAGGCAAAGTCTAAATAATCAATTGGTGAATTTTCAATAAAACTACAATCACGCTTTGCATCAGTTCTAGTTGCAATAGCCCACATAACTTCACTCCAATCCCTTATATTTATATCATCGTCAACAATAATGATATATTTTGTATACATAAATTGTTTTAAAAAAGACCATATTCCCATCATTATACGTTTTGCTTGACCAGGATAGGTTTTTTTTATAGAAACAATGGCAATTCTGTAAGAACATCCTTCTGGAGGAAGCCAAAAATCGACGATTTCTGGAAACTGAGCTTGAATCAGAGGAACAAATATCTCATTTAGAGCAGCTCCTAGTATAGATGGTTCATCTGGTGGTTTGCCAGTATAGGTGCTAAGATAAACAGGGTTTTTGCGCATTGTTATAGCTGTAATTTTAAATACTGGAAATAATTCAACATCATTATAATAGCCTGTATGGTCACCAAACGGGCCTTCTGGTAAATATTCTTCTAAACTTATCAAACCTTCTATAATAATTTCAGCATTAGCTGGCACTTTTAAGTCAATAGTTTTACATTGAACTAATTCAATAGACTTACTTTGCAATAATCCAGCGAAATTATATTCAGACATTGTATTTGGAATTGGCATAACAGCAGCCATGGTTAAAGTAGGGTTCGCTCCAATAATAGCTGCAACTGGCATTGGTTCTTTTAAGTTTTTCCATTTAGAATGGTGTTCAGCACCACCTCTCATTTTAAGCCAACGTATTATCATTTTGTCCTTGGATACAGGCTGTAAACGATATATACCGAGATTGTAATTATCTGTTTTTTCATTGCCAGTACCTTTTGTAACAATTAAAGGCCAAGTAATTAAAGGGCTAATATCAGACGGCCAGCATTTTTGAATAGGTAAAATATTTAAATCAACTTCGGTAATAACTATTTCTTGGCAAGCTGCTTTTTTAACATTTTTAGGCGACATTGATATTATTCTTTTTGCTAGTGGTAGCATAGAAAATGTTTCTTTAATCGAAGCTGGGGGTTCAGGGTTTTTTAAAAATGCTAGTAATTTTCCCAATTCTCTTAATTCCGTCTCCGAGCTAAGACCAAGAGCCATGCTTATTCTTTCTGGATGTGCATATAAATTAGTTACAACTGGAAAAAGAGACTTTGTACCATCTTCTTTTATTACATTCTCGAAATATAAAGCAGGTCCATTAGCATGCAAAAATCTTCTGCTGATTTCTGTTATTTCAAGATTTGTTGAAACCTCTTCTTTGATTCTTTTTAAATGAGAGTGCTTTTCTAGATACTCTAAAAAACTAGACAAATCTTTAAAAATCATAATGTTCTTCTATTAGTTTGCCAAACACTAAATATTATACAAAGAAATATATTAAGGTAACAGGCAAAAATATATAAAGGCTCCTGGTAAGCAATTTTTTGCAAAGAAAAGTGAAAATAAGCAACTATTAACAAAGGAAGAAAAGTATAAGTAATTTGTTTAATATTCGATACCCTGTTAGAATTATATGTTAAGAACATACTTAACGCTAAAAATATTAGGCAATAATTGAATAAAGGCCAAATCAATCTTTGGTGAGCATCTAGAACTAGCCTTATTTTTCTTTGTTCTGAAAATTCACTATCTGGCCACAACATTTCATGTATATATAATTCAAGGCTATTTTTGTTGCGACTTTCCTTAATAGAATCGTTTCTTTGAACCTCTATCAATAAATCATCAAAATGTAATTTTGTTATATTATTATTTTCATCAAAAGATTGTCTGAAACCATCTTGCAATTGAAATAACGGCACTGTATTATGCATAATCACTTTACCACTATTGGCAAATAATACTGAATGATTTTTAGGCGCTTTATTATCAAATAAAACTATACCTTTCAAACTACCGTCAGCATTTTTTTTCTCTACATAAATAGTAATATATTTGGAAAGATGATTAAATGTTTTTTCAATTATAATATTTGATACATAATTTTCACGGAAATCATGTAGTTCGTATTTCAATTTACTATAAGATAAAGGGGTTAAATATAAAGATACGTAATAAGAGACTAAAGTTATAAAAGTGGCAACTAGAAGAGCTGGTTTTGTTATGGCAAAATTACTAAGACCACTTGCCTTAAGTATAATTAATACTCTATCTTCTTGTAGTTTATTATAAACATATATTACAGATATCACCGAGATTAAGGGTGATATCATAAAAAAAAGGGAAGGCAATACTAATATAATTAGTTTGAAAAAATCAACAGAACTTATACCTTTATCTAATAAGGGTAAGAATTTTAGTATGTGTGTAATCCACACTAGACTAGTTAATATAAAACTTAATGATATAAAAGGGTAAAAAATAGCTTTTGCAATATATTTTTTATAAATTAACATTCAAAAAATCAATTTTAACTTTTGTAATCTATGCCCCATTTATTACGTAATTCTTCATGTTGTTTTTTATATTTTCTAATTTGAACTTTAGTTCTTGAGGTATAAAATTTTGCTATTAATAGTGGTAAAGAAAAATATATTAATTGACCTGTAAATGCAGAGCCGTAAATCACCATCCAAGTATCAGTAGATGATAGTAAATATTTTGAACTATAATCTACATTATTACTATCCCATATTTTTATTAAATAAGGCAAAACACCTATAAGATTAAAACTACAAATAGTTGCAGATAAGCATCTATGCTCATTTCTATCAAAAAATATAGAAAAAATAGTTGGTAACATTGCTGCTGAAAAAAGTATAAAAGCATATTTTGAAATCACAACTACTATTAACGCAATAAAAACAGCGATAACTTTAATTAATGACGAAGCAAATATAAACTCTTTATCTTGGTTATTAGATGACATATTTGAATACCTTTATATAACTATTGCTACTATTGCTACAAGACATAAAATGTAAGAAGCAAGCACTGTTGTTTTTTGTCCTAAGATAATAAATGCATTATTAAAATTACTCACCTCGGCGTTTAAGGTCATGATTTTTTCTTCAAGAGAGTTTGCTTGCTTACAAGCTTGATAATAACCATTATAATCATCAATGAACTGTTGTTGATTAGAGAATATATCAATTATCTTTGGTATACTACTTTCCTCTGCCACGGATTCTATTTTACTTGAAATGGTTTTTTTAAATTCTGTATTGTGTAAATATTGATCAAATAATTTGATCAATTCTAAACTAATAGCTTTACAGATATTAGTAATTTTTATATCTGGTTCATGTTGATGCAAAAGATTTATTGTACTTAAACTTTTTATTGCATGATGCTCTGTAAATTTAGGGAAGTTTAATAAAATCAAAGGTTTAATATTATCTTTTAAATCTAATTTTGCAGCTATAAAAGCTGAAACATGACGATCAATAATGAAATTATTAGGTTGTTTTTGAGCGTAAGAATCAAGAGCTAACAAGAGTTCTTTAATATTGTTAACATATTTGCCGTTTAACATAGAACTTAGACATGGTAAATATGGATTAAGTGAATATATTAATCTTTCATTGTTTTTGTGTGATAATTTATTATTGTTACGCTCTGCTAAATAATGAAATTCATTGCCTTTAGTTTCTTCTAAAAACCCAGGAGAATATATACCTGTATAATTTTGCCAGTTTTTATCTTTTATAATTTTTATTACTTCTTCAAAAAAATTTTGTCTTTTTGAATTTTGTAAATATTGTAATGTTTCGGGAATAGATTCAGCGGATATAGCAATTGTTTCGTATCTTAGAGAACCGTTTGGATCAATTATAGAAAGCAATTTCGTGAGTTTTTGATCAGAATAAATAGAAATACCATTTGTATCAAACATTGAATCCTTATATCTTGCATCTATAACAGATTTAATAGATGCAATCGTCTCATTACTAAATTGTTGCTTAGCAACCCAGAGCATAAATTTTGAATCCTTAATAAATTTATTAGCTTTTTCCCAAAAACGAAACATTGCATAAGAAAGTGATTTTGGATTTGAATAATTCTGATTATTAAACCCAATAGTATATTTATTAGTACTATTTGGGCTATCATAGATTGTTTCATCTTTTTTTTTACCGAGCCAATCGTATATATTCTTTGTATCCCAACGCATTGAAGGAGAATCATGAACTGCAGAACTCAAAAAGATTCTAAACCTTTTGGACAATTGAGTTTTGCGTGTTAAATATTTATAACTACCTTCATCAAGCCTTTGTTCGTTATACTCTCCTTCCTCTGAAAATTCTTCCCAAGGAGAAAGAGCTGAAAATGAGTAAAAAATTGTAACCCCAAGAGCGTAAACATCTTGTTTGCAATTTTTAGTTCTCCTAGATGATTTTAAACACTCTATTAATTCTGGTGCAATATATTGGTCTTTTTCATTGAAATAAGGATAGGAATTAATAAACTCCCGTAAATTCAAAATAGTATCTTTATCTTCATTCATCAAAATATTATATGGTGATATATTATAACCATATATACCTCTAGCACTAAGTTCAGTGATCACATTTGTAATTTTTTCAATGATTTTTTCGTTAGATGACAAAGAAAAAGAACCATTTTTTTGTATATATGATAGCAAATTATTATTATAATTATAACTATTTATTATAACCACCAAACGTTCCACATTATCCGACGAAATTCTTACAACAGACCAAGAAAGAATTTTATTTACACCATCAACAGGGTTTTTATAGAGAGAATCTATTACCGTAACAGGAACAACAAAAGATGATTCATAAACAATAGCAAAAAATATCGATTTATCATCGATATTTGAAGCATGATAATACTTGCAAAATTGATTACTTAGTTCGTAAATTTCTTCAGTTAAGTGAATTTTAAAAATATTGTTTACAGTATCTTGCTTATCACTTCTTGGAAAATCCAATGTATTTTTTAAAATATTACCGCCTTGGTTTGGAATAATTCCATTTTCACCTTGCTCCATATAATAATTACCTTAAATAAACTTTTATCTTGATTTTAATGTTACAGAAACAAACTCTACTGAATTTAAATTTACACTTAATTCTACAAATACACCATCATCCGTCACTTTATTAACTTTGCCGACTAAGAGACCATATGGATAAATCTTACCATCCCCCGATGTATACAATAATTCGCCTGGTTTAATATTATGTTCTTCTGGCAAGTAAATTAACAACATATTATCTCCTTGTTTTGCAAGAATACCCCTCTCCCTAGATAATGATGTAACAACTGGAACCCTAGAATTAGGATCGTTTAATAGCATTATTGAAGAATAATTACTACTGATATTCACAATTTTACCAATAAGACCATCATGATTTATTACTAAATCATCTATTTTGACCTTATCCTTATTACCAGCCTCAATAATCGCAGAACTGGAAAAAGCTGTAATACTTACTCCCACAAGTCTTGAAGCAATGTAATCACATTCTAAATTATCGGTAACTTTTAACAATTTTCTTAATTCCTTATTTTCAAATAAAATATTATTTGTTACTCTGTCTAAATTAGGTATTTTAGATAATTGTAGTTTCAGTTTTATATTTTCAGCTTCCAAATTTTTAAAATACGATAATCTATCATTTAATAATTTAATATTTTCTACTAAACTATCTGATACTAAAGATCCAAGAGATAGCATCACCCCATATAGTTCCAAGGACAATCTAGATACACTATGAATAGGAAAATATAACAAGTATGAACAAGCGCAAATTAAAAAAATAACGCAAAACTTTTTTAGAAATAGCGAAATTTCTTTTGCTATTTCTAATAAGTAATTTTTATTTTTTACCCTGTTTGCAGTAATTGCCATCTCTAATCTTGTTTAAATAATACATGTTTCAATTTAGCAAAATCTTCCAACACTCTTCCAGTTCCAAGTGCTACACAAGCTAAAGCTTGATCTGCTACAAATACCGGTAATTTTGTAGCATCTCTCAGCACATGATCTAAATTATTAAGTAATGAGCCGCCACCTGTCATAACTATTCCTTTATCCACAATATCAGATGATAATTCAGGCGGAGTACATTCAAGCGCTGTTTTCACTGCTTCAACTATTTGGCTGACAGGCTCCACCAGACTCTCTGCGATTTGTTGTTCATTTAGCAACATTTCTTTTGGTATGCCATTAATTAAATCACGACCTTTAATCTCCATTTCTCGCAATAAACTTCCTGGAGATACATAAGCAGTCCCAATTTGTTTCTTTATCTTTTCGGCTGTTGATTCACCAATTAATAAATTATAATTTCGTCTAATATATGAAATTATAGATTCATCCATTTTGTCGCCACCGACTCTAACCGACCTAGCATATACGATGCCACCCAAGGACAAAACTGCAACTTCCGTTGTTCCGCCACCAATATCTACAATCATCGACCCAGTAGGCTCTGTTACAGGTAAACCAGCACCTATAGCTGCTGCCATAGGCTCTTCAATTAAAAAAACATCTCTTGCTCCAGCGCTTTCAGCAGCTTCTTGAATTGCTCTCCGTTCTACTGGTGTAGAACCAGATGGTACACAAACAATAATTCTAGGACCAGTAAATGATCTTCTCTCGCTTACCGAACGTATGAAATACTTAATCATTTCTTCCGCTCCCTTGAAATCTGCAATAACTCCGTCTCGTAACGGTCTTTTAGCTTCAATATCAGCTGGAGTTCTACCTAGCATCATCTTGGCTTCATGACCAAAAGCATAAGGTTTTTTAGTGCCATTTTGCTCTATTAAAGCAACTACAGAGGGTTCATTTAATACTATACCTTTGCCTTTTACATAAACTAGAGTATTTGCTGTACCAAGGTCTATAGCAATATCAGCTGAAAACCTGTTAATAAATTCCAAAAATCCCCTTATCATTATTAGTACGCCTCTAAAAATTTGTTATTATTGTCTATGTTGCTTAAACGCAATGCATAATATATTATAAGATATAAATTATATCATAATTCTTGAAGATGTAAAATAACAAAATTCCCAATCAGAATTATAAATAAAATTGGTAATAAAGTTGCAAACATTGGGCTTAGACCACCATAAACTAAAATACGAGAACTTATCTCCAAATAAAAATAAGAAAAAATTCCTATAACAAGAGCCACGGTAGTAGTTTTTATTGTAGATCTTCTATTATCAAAATTTACAAAATAAAAAGCCATCAAGGTTATGGCTGATATAGAGATTGGTTTAAATAATTGTTTAAAAAAATACAATTGATAAGTTAGAGTTGGTAATCCCAAACTAGTTAATTTGTCAATTAATTCTGATAGATACCATATAGATACCATCTCTGGGGGGGAGAATTTTTGAAGCAATGTATCAATTGATAAGTTGGTTTGCAATTTAAGTTCAGAAAAGGTCTCACTTTTGTCTAACGTAGATATGATAGGTGTATAAATATTGAATTGCTTATTATCAAGTTCAGTGTAAGGAGAGTCAATTCTTTGAATTAGTTGATTTTTAGAATCAACTATGAGTATTATAATTTCTGAAATAGATTTTTTAGTTACATTAATCGATTTTGCCTGAAATATTCGATGAGTATTTTGATATTCTTCATAAAAGTAAATCCCAGAATTAAAAATAAACAAACCGTTTTGAGATTCGTTTTTTGTTAATATTGCCTCTATTTTTTTATAGTTTTTTAAGCTATAAGAGGATACTGGATTTATTATAGCTACTACAATACCTCCAAAAATTAAACTTAGAATAATTGGTACTGCAAAAACTCGCCATATTGGCAACCCACTGCTAACTATTACAATTAGTTCGTTATTATTAGATAAATATCTTAAAAATAACATCGTGCTAATAAAACCTATTATATTACTTACTTCATTAAATAAATAAGGTATCTTTAGCAAGACTAAAAACCAAAAATCTTGGGGTTGAATAGAGACAGATTTAAATTTTTGTAACAAGTCGAATGTGATAGAAACAACAAGAACTATAATTGTAACTAGAGATATTAAAAATAAATACCAAGAAAATTTACGAGTTAAATATTTAGTAATGGTTAAGGAAAATACCATAAAACTCAAGTTATTTATCTATATAATTAAGATAGGTTTTATAATTTTATAGCTTAAAAATGGTCTCAAGTTAAAAACTATAATACAACAAATTTTATTAAAAAAAAACTCAAAAGAATTTCCCCTACGTTGTAATAATGCGCAGAACTATTATAATTTTGCTTTTTCACATGTCTTGCTAAAAAATCAAATGATCTTTATCTAAAGCTAAAGATTTGAGACTAAATTAATTTTAATCTAATTTCATAGTGAAATTTCAGATGGTGGGCTTGGCAGGACTTGAACCTGCGACCACTCCGTTATGAGCGGAGCGCTCTAACCAACTGAGCTACAAGCCCTAATAAATCAATCTTTATCTACCTAGAACAAAAAATTCTATGGAAATTATTTTGCAATCTTTTATGCATAAAATAAGTTTTTAGCATTTTATAGTTTGATATTAATAAAGTCCAGAGGTTTTTATTAATGTTATATTTTAATTTTTTATAGTAAACAAAGATATCTATCAATATTCAACTAACCTATTAAAAAACTACTAAAAAATTCTACAAACAGGTTGCAATATACGATTATGGTTTTAGATCTAGTCCAAAAATTCAATTCTCCTAAAACAAATAGTTCATGAGATTTTTTTACACTAAACCAGAAGCTTGCTCTTTATCACTTTCAGATTTTTTATTCTTCGCCTCTTTATATTCGCTTAAAGCATCTTGCGCTTCTGAATCAGATTTTGCCACCACGACAAGCACCGATACAAAAATTTCAGGATGTAACATAACTTGAATTTTATAAACACCATTAAATTTTATAGGATTATCAATTATGATGTTTGAATAATTAAGCTTATACCCACTAATTTCAGAAAGTGAAGAAGCAATCAACTTTAAAGATACAGATCCAAACAATCTACCATCCGCCCCAGACTGAGTAACAAAAGTCAGGTGTTTATCGTCCAACGCTCTTGCAGCTGCCTCCATTTTTAGTTTATCTTGAGCATTTGTTTTTTCAAGATTACTTTGAAGAGCGGCAAATTTTCCTATATTTTCCTTCGTTGCTCTTATTGCAAAGCCTAGTGGCACTAAATAATTACGACCATAACCATCTTTTATATTAACTATTTCACCAACTTTTCCCAGTTTTCTAACTGGCTTTATTAAGATAACTTGCATGAATCAAAAACTAAAATTAATTAAAAATTAAATATGTAACAAAGCGTATAAATCAGAAAGATTGATAGCTTATTACTTTCCGCAAAACACAAAAGGTAATAGAGCGATAATACGACTATGCCTTATAGATTTCTTCACCTTACGTTGGTGCTTAGAACAAACATTTGTAATTCTACTTGGTAACATTCTACCACCTTCTGAAACAAACTTTCCTAGCAATTCTGGATCTTTGTAATCTATCTTTGGCGAACCTTCCGAACACAAAGGACAACCCTTGCGCTTTCTAAAAAACATTTTTGAACTGTTTTTATCTGAACCTGATCTTGGATCTTGATCTAGCCCATCCATACTATTTTCGTAAGACATGTAAGTTAATCTATTTATTGTTATTTGATTCTTTATTTTGGCTAATAGTAACATCAATCGTTTCTTCCAGATCTAATGATCTAGATCTTAAAACTGGAGATGGTTCTTTACTTATTACTTTTACCTTTACTAGAGATGATCTAATAATACTCTCGCTTAGTTTGATTTTTCTACCCAATTCTTTGATCAATATATTGTCAGCTTCTATGCCCATAAAATAATAATGACCTTTTTTATTATTCTTAATTTCATAGGCAAGAGTTCTAAGTCCCCAGTACTCAGTTTTGAGAACTTTACCTTCATGGTCTTTAATAATTTTAACAAAATCATCCACAATTTTGTCAACATCTATTGACGAAATATCTTGACGAATGATAATAATGGATTCGTAAAAAGCCATATAAAGAGTCTCCAAAAAATCTAGTAAATTTAAATAATTAAACGCATTTATAGCAATTTAAACTAACTTGTTCAAGAACTATCTTACTAAATAATGCAAAAATGTCTGTAATTTGAATTAAATAAACATACAAAGCTCTTTGTTAAGCAAGTTTTGCTTGGTTGTAAAGTATCTTAGCTTTATGATGCTCGATAATTAGCTATTTGTACAGAATAAAATAAAATTCAGGAGAAGTTGAATCGTGTCTGATAAATTACCACCTAAAATTCTAGTAATAGAGCATGATGAATTATTGAATGCTAATTTGTGTAATACGATAGAAAGATATTATTTTGATGTAACTAGAGTCAAAGATTCTGAATCAGCGATAAAAGCTGCTTCCGTAAGTTTACCAAATGTTGCTATAATAAGTTCAGAATTGCAGGAGATTTCTGCTATAGAAATGTTATCAAAGCTTAGAGAGGTTAAGGGTCTAAAAAATCTCCCAGTAGCATTTTTAATTGACCAAGGAAAGTTGGCAGAAGATTATAACATAACTAACACTGATTTTGTTAAAGTTATATTCAGGTCATTTACTCCTAATGAACTCATGCTCAATATTAGGTCTTTACTTAGGCAATCTAGTCCTGTTTTTCAGGACAAATTTATTAAATACAAAGATATTAGCATTGACTTATCTACTTATAGGGTGTTTCGCGGCAACAAACAAATTCACTTTGGACCTACTGAGTTTAAAATATTGCAACTTTTTATTAATAATCCAGAACATATTTATTCCCGAAAAGAAATAATCGAATATGTTTGGGGTGATGATAAAGAAATAGCGCATAGAACTATAGATGTGCATATTAATAGAATCAGAAAAGCAATGGATTTAAAAGATGGTAGACAAGTAATTAAAACAATAAGGGCTAATGGCTATTGCTTGGATTAAATATTTAGCAATTAAAAATTATAAATTGTGAGTTTAGAATATTTATTGCGTTATTAACCAAATAGTTATAATTAGAGTAAGTAATTATTTATTTGTGGAATGTTCTTAATGTTGCAACGAAATATCAAATCGTCAAAAATTATAAAAAGACTTTTAATAGATCATGTTAAGCCTTACAAGAAAGAGGTAATTGTTGCAATTTTTTTTATGATTGTAGTTGCAGCTTGCGCAGCAGGAGTGGTTTGGTTAACTAAGCCTGCAATTGATAAAATATTAGTTCAGCGCAACAAACAGATGCTTATTGTGATTCCACTTATAATGCTTGGTGTTTATGCAATAAAAGGAGTGGCTGAATATTTTCAGGGTTATATGATAAAATATGTTGGTCAAAAAATACTTACTGATATGCAAATACAAATGTATGGACATCTATTGTCAGCTGATCTAACTTATATTCAATCTCAATCTTCTGGAAGACTCATTTCAAGATTTACTAATGACATAATATTGATGCGTGGAGCTATTTCCAACTTATTGGTTGGATGTGCAAAATATTTTCTTTCTGTATTATTTCTAATTATAATAATGTTTAGTCTAGAACCATTTTTATCTATTTTTGTTTTCTTAGCTTTTCCAATAGCGATTTATCCTATTCAAAAGCTTGGAAGGAAGATGAGGAAAGTTACAGGAGATGCTCAAGAAGAGCTGAGTAACTACACGGCGAGATTAGACGAAACATTTCAGTCTATAAAAATAATAAAATCTTTTACGGCAGAAAAAATAGAGGCTAATAGAGCAAAAGAAATAACGGCTAAAATTTTAGAATTTTATAAAAAAGCAGCAATGCTTGATTCTCTCACCTCTCCTGTTATGGAAATTTTATGTGGTTTGGCGATCGCCTGTGTACTCTGGTATGGTGGTTTTAGCGTGATTTCTGGTCAAATGACGGTTGGAGAATTATTTACTTTTATTGCTGCTTTTGTTTCTGCTTACAGACCTTTCAAAAGTTTGGTATCACTAAATGTAAATTTACAAGAGGGTATTTCTGCAGCAAATAGAGTATTTAATATTCTAGATACAAAACCATCTATTCAAGATAACGAAAAAGCATTGAAACCTAATTTTATATGTCCTGAGATCGTTTTTGAAAAAATTTCTCTTAGATTCGGTTCAAAAGAAGCTATAAAATTAGTTGATTTAAAAATAGAAAAAGCTAAAACATATGCTATCGTTGGTAAATCAGGCGGTGGCAAAACATCTTTAGCAAATTTACTAGTGCGTTTTTACGATCCAACCGAAGGTAGAGTATTAATAAATTCTTATGATATAAAAGATATTTCACTAAATTACCTGCGTAATCAAATAGCTATGGTATCTCAAGATACAATATTATTTGATAGTAGTATAGCCCAGAATATTGCCTATGGTAATTTAACATCAACCAGAGAAGATATAATTAAAGCCTCAAAACAAGCAGATGCCGATGAATTTATTCAGAAATTACCAGATGGTTATGATACTATTATAGGGATGGGTGGCTCAACATTATCTGGCGGACAAAAACAAAGAATTGCTATAGCTAGAGCTTTTTTAAAAAACTCTTCTATAATGCTATTTGATGAAGCAACAAGCGCCCTTGATTCAGAATCTGAACAATCAATAGTTCATTCTCTTGCTAATCTTCGAAAAGGAAAAACAACATTAATTATAACTCATAGATTGGCAAGCATTATAGATGCAGATCAAATTATCGTGATGAAAAATGGTGTGATAGAGGAGCAAGGTAATCACGATTCATTAATTAGCTTAAAAGGAGAGTATTACAAATTGTATAATAAGCAATTGAAAGAAAAAGTGAAAACTGTATAATCACAAGAATATATAAATGATTAAAATATAAAATTAACTCACTAGGAGATCTAATATGATTATTAACCAAGCTTACGCAGAGGATGCACAAACAAACATTCAAGTGGATACTATAACGCTTAAAGATAGTGATTCATTACCACAGCCACCAGAATCGTTAGGAAATAGCTGGACAAGCATAGTGCCAATGGTTTTGATTTTTGTTGTTTTTTACTTTTTGTTAATTCGCCCACAAGAAAAACGTCGTCGCTCTCAACAAGATCTTGTATCGGGGGTAAAAAAAGGAGAAGAAGTTTTAACTAATTCTGGAATTATAGGGATTGTTAGTAAAATTAATGACAGCGATAATACTATATTACTATCAATCGCTAAAGATGTTGAAATCAAAATCTTGAAAACATCAATTTCTGATATATTAAGCAGAGCAAAAAAAGAAGAAATAAAAAATGTTAAATCTATAGAAAAAAAGAAAGATAAATCAGGTAAATAAAATGGTGAAAACTAAATAAAT
>CAMCXV010000025.1 GCA_945883665.1 Rickettsia typhi
TAGGTTCCGTACAGTTGTTTAAAACAAGAGAAGGAAATACTGGAATTTGTAAAAGACGGTAGTAACTTATTAAGTTAACATAGCAGAAATTAATGAAAATGTCAATGGCAGAGAGAGTGTGTATAGAACCTAATCAGGTTAGCTATATAGATATTCCTACTTTTTCTCTTGCTGCAAAAGCTGACCATATAGCTCTTTGGCAATCTGTTTATGATGGCATAAAACTTTTTAAAGGAAACAAAACTTTTTGTCTAACGGAAGCTGGGCACGTTACTGGAGTTATAAATCCTGCAAATAGCTATAAATATCCCCACATGATTAGCACTAATATTGTAGAAAATCCGAATAAATGGCTTGAAAGCGCAAAAATTCAAAAAGACTCATGGTGGAATAGTTGGAATAAATGGTTATGTAACAATAGTAAAGAACTTACAAAATCTATCAATTATAATTCAATAAATATGATAGAGAATGCGCCAGGAAGTTACGTATGTGAGTAAAGTAATGATTTTACTCACATTATTATGATAATAATCGTTTTCTTCCATAATAATTGAAGATTTTTTAGATAAGCACTATCAGCATTGCTTGTACTTACAAGATTGTCAAAATTATTTATGTATTATTGATGAAGCCCAACACCTAAGCGATTGCTTAAATTTAATATTACCCCAGCCTATAAATTTCATTAACCAGAAATCTTTTTCGTTTTCAGACTTGGTAGATATTTTTATTGGAATATAAATTCTAACTTGCATATCAAAAATAAATAATGTTTAATCATTGAAAAATAACAATGGAAATTTATGTCTAAATCTATCGAAGAAATGAGTTTTGAGGAAGCTTTATCTGAACTTGAAAATATAGTAAAAAGAATTGATACTGGTCAGGAAAGCTTAGCTGATGCGGTATCTAATTTTGAGTTTGGAGTTGCGCTAAAAGATCATTGCGAAAAAATGTTAAAAGAAGCAAGATTAAAAATAGAGAAAGTTACTACTAACTCCGAAAACAAAATAGATATTACAGAAATTGAAATTTAATAAATTTCTTACCAAAAAATTCGTTAAGAAATTAATATTTGCTGTGAAACATAATCAAAATATCGTATTCAAATTCCATATCACTATTTACAACTAAAAACATCAATTTCTTAACTTTTTAATTAACTTAAATCTTATGAAATTAAGTATTTAAATCTTCTAGAATTAAGTTTTTATCAACATCACTTTCATACTCTTTTAACATGTAGCCTCGCCCCCAAACGGTTTCAATATAATTAACACCGCCAGATGCTTCTGATAGTTTTTTACGTAATTTACAGACGAAAACGTCAATAATCTTAATTTCTGGCTCATCCATACTGCTGTACAGATGATTTAAAAACATTTCTTTTGTTAAAACTGTTCCTTTTCGCATAGCAAGCAATTCTAAAATAGCATATTCTTTGTTCGTTAAATGAACTTGCTTACCACTAACATCAACAGTTCTTGTATCAAGATTTATTGAAACTTTATCAAAACGAACTACTGATTCAGAATAACCTTTAGAACGACGCACTATTGCTTGAATTCTTGCTATTAATTCACCTTTATTGAAAGGTTTAGTCAAATAATCATCTGCACCAAAACCCAAACCTTTAATTTTTTGCTCCACCGACGATAGACCAGATAAAATTAATATCGGTGTTTTAACTTTTGCCGATCTTAATCTTAGCAAAACTTGATAGCCATCAATATCTGGAAGCATTAAATCAAGCAAGATGATGTCATATTCGTAGATCCTTCCTATTTCGACCCCTTCTTCTCCAACTTCAGCTGTGTCACAGATAATTCCCTCTGCCGCCAAAGCTAATTCAATTGATCTTGCGGTCGAATTATCATCTTCTATAAGTAACACTCTCATTTATTATCTCCTTAACATAATTTTATATTATTAAACATAATCTCACTGTATCTATTATAAATCAAGATCTTTTTTTACAGATTTATTAACTTTTTTGATTTAAAATATCTAAAAACTTATTTTCGCTCCTAAAAATATTAGCACCCCTTTATTTTTATCGGATTTCATAACTTTTTGTTCCAAATATTTACCATTTGTATGATAAAAAGTTGATTGTAAGTAAGTCTTCAGTCCTTTAACGACATTATAATCAGCTCCTAAAGAAGTAGCACTCAATTTACTTTTTTTGTGATTACTATTAAATTGATTGATACTAAAAGCATATTTTCCCATATTATACTTAACACCAAAACCATAAAGAGAACTATCTCTGCTAATCAGATCAACTTCTGTTGCTGTTAAACTTTTGTTATAATTTCCGTAAGAAGCTGAAATACTTAACTTATCATATGTCAATATTCCACCTACGACGTATGTATTCAAGTCTGCAAATTTAATATCAGCACTTTTTTTGTCTTTCTTATTGAAAGCATGAGTCTTACCATATTCTCCAACAAAAGACATTTTTGCATCTAATTTATCTCCGAATTTTCCATCGTAAACCACTCCGTAAGAAATTCCATCTTTAATAACAAAACTATACTTACTTGACGGAAGCGGAGCATTTTGTTTGTTAACATCGATATCATCATGACCCATATTTGAAGAATCTGGTATATATGATAATCCAAACTGAATACGATGTTTGTCTATAAGCGATATTTTCGGAGTAAAATAAGTTATTCTTCTTGAATAATCAGACTTTACACTTGTTCTTGTTTTTGAATCAAGAAAACTACAAAAATTAGTGATATAAGAAACTAATTTTTCACTAGGATTAGATGGGTTGTTTGAAGAAAGAAGGGTCTTTGAATTCCAACCATTTCCCGGACCACAAGATGTACTATAAGTAGTGATTCTCATCTTTTTACCAGCGCTAGATTCAGCCCCAGCCTCAATTCTACCAAAACCAGATTCGAAATACAAATAGAACGGTACAGATCTATCATTTACCGTAGTATGCTGAAGGCTAATTTTTGCTCCATATAAATTATTATTTTCGGCAATAAGCTGGTACTCCGCAAATATGTGCCCAGAGCTATAGAACCCAAAATCTTTATTATATTTTGATACTATTTTTTGTTCTGATTTTCCATTGTTATTATAATAAATAGACTGCCAGTCATAAAGACCACCAATTTTTACAGTATTATCTATCGCTAATGTGTTTTGTATAAAACAACCCAAAGAAATAGCACCGATTACCCATATTTTTTTCATTTCTTTATTTTCTTTATTTTTGTTTACGCAAGATGTTTGATAGAAAAAATTTATGACACCAAACCTTCGTTAAGTTTTTTACTGTATAGAACTCCAAAATCTATAGGATCTATCATTAATGGCTGAAAACCACCATCTTGTGTTGAATCAGCTATAATTTTACGAGCGAATGGAAATAAAATTGATGGGCAATGTACAGCAAGTAGCATTTGAACCTGCGCTTCTGGTACATTAATTAAATGGAATACCCCAGCGTATATTAGATCGATTATAAAAAGTGTTTTATTTTCATTTGTTGCTTTTGCGTTAATAATTATCTCAACTTCAAAATACCCATCTTCAGTCATCTTCTGAATATTAAGATCTAACGCTAAATCTATTTGTGGTTGACCATTCATATTAACAAGAGAACCAGGGGCACTAGGATTTTCAAAAGATAAATCTTTTACATATTGTGCATTTACTGATATGTGAGGTAGCAATTTTTCCTGTTCGTTGTTGTTCATTTTTATTCTCCTAATTTTATTTTTATGTTCTTGGTAGAGTGACGCCTTTTTGCCTCATATATTTACCATTACGATCAGAATACGTAGTTTCACATGGTTCATTACCTGATAGAAATAGAAATTGACAAGCCCCTTCATTTGCATAAATTTTTGCTGGTAAAGGCGTTGTATTTGAAAATTCTAAAGTTACAAACCCTTCCCATCCAGGCTCAAGCGGAGTGACATTTACTATAATACCACATCTGGCATATGTTGATTTTCCAACACATATTACTAATACATCTTTAGGTATTTTGAAATATTCAACTGTTCTAGCTAGTGCAAAACTATTTGGAGGTATTATACAAACATCAGTTTCTTTACTTACTAAACTTTGACTGTCAAAATTCTTTGGATCAACAATAGTAGTATTTATATTAGTAAATATTTTGAATTCATTAGAAACTCTTGCATCATAACCATAAGAAGAAACGCCATAAGAGATAATTTTCTTAGAATCCACCTCCTTTATTTGGGAACTGACAAAAGGAGATATCATACCATTTTCTACAGATGTATTTCTAATCCATTTATCTGACATTATTGCCATATATCATTTACCTCTGTTTGCTTTTTCAGCTTTTATAAAAACTTATCTTTTTTATAAATTAATAATTAAAAATAAACAATATAATTTATTTTTTGATTAATTCGAGTTGAGATTCTAAATTAATGTATTTTCTTTTGTTTTTGTTAATTATTTAGTGACAAAAATAGCACCGCTAATGAACTAATTAGTTATCTCTCCTACCACTCAACATTATGATAGTTGACTATCATAATGTATGTATTTATATTCGGATTATAGAGTGAACAAATTTGTTTTGAATTTATACTTGCTAACTTCTTTTAAAAATCTTAAGAAATATGCTAACATAAAAAAATTCTAAATAAATTTTGTCAGTTAATTATTTTGGGTTAAATATAATTATTATGAAAATAAAAAATAAACTATTGTTAATATTTTTGACTAGCTGTAGTTTTTGTTTAAGTTCTTTTGCGCAGGCTTCGGAACCTAGTGCTGGACCAGTTGTTTCTGATTTAAAACTAAAAATCTCTGGTTACGGACATTTTCAAAGCGGTTTTAGAAATCAAAATCATTTAGCTGGGAGCGAGAAAAATGTTTCTGCAAACCGAGATGGTTTTGCTTTTTTCAATGACGCAGCTTTGTTTACTGAAATTTCTAACGAAATCAACGGTATTACATATGGTGGAAAAATAGTTCTCGTTCCAACCGCCAAAAGGAAAGGTAGTGCTACTTATAATGGATCTCACGTTTACTTAGAAAGTGTCTATGGTCGTTTTGAGGCTGGTTCACCTATTGACGCTGCGAGTAATATGCTTGTTGATAGCGGATCAATTACTTCTGCAACTGGGGGTGACTGGGATAGATACGCAAAATTTGACTCTAACGATATAAAGCAGGGTAAAGATTTTGGTCCTGATTTTGCAACATTTGGCGAATATTTTTTGGATAGTAAACTTGTTCCCGGTGGTGATGAGCATCCTTACAGCAACGAGCCAGGTAGAAAAATATCATATTACACTCCAAAATTCGAATTTAACGAAAATAGCAAGTTGCAGTTTGGTCTTTCTTATACCCCGGATTCTTCTAATACTGGAGCGAATAATCCTGATAAAAATTCAACAAATATTGATATAAAACAAATAGAGAACAATGAATATTTTAAATTTGATAAATCTGTAAAAAATGCATTTTCAGGGGGCGTTTCTTTAGAGCAAAATATATCAGATGGTATTGATTTAAAAGTCGCTTTAACTGGTGAGTACGGTAAATCCGCTGCGCAACTAAAGAAAATGCAAAATAATGATGCCACTAATACTGATCCCAAAAAAGCTAATTCTAGTCAACAAGATCTGATTAACAGTTATAAGCTCAGTGATTTAAAAACCTATAATTTAGGAGCTGTGTTAAATGTTGGAAATTTTTCTTATGCTGGTTCTATTGGTTCCTTGGGTAAAAGCTTGACTAGTTCTGAGTTCCAAAAAACTGGTAGAGATACTAAATATTATACTGGTGCTATTGCTTACAAACAAGGTCCTTTTACGTCTAGTGTTAGTTACTTCCGCTCAGATCGCTATAAAAATATAGTAGATTGTGTAACTCTTGGAACAGATTATATTTTAGCTCCTGGCTTTAAACCATATGCAGAAATTTCTGGTTTTAGCCTTAAAGGAAAACCAGAGTTTTATCCTGATCTTCCAAAAAAGAAGACTCGAGGTACAGTTGCTTTAATTGGTGCTAAATTAAGTTTGTAGTATAGTTGTAGATAAGTATAAAAAGCTAGGTGCATAAGAGCCTTTTATACTTATCTAATTCCAAGAATGCTGTTAAGTTAATTAAACACTTTAAATAACATCAAAAACTAAATAAAGCCATCTAAATAAAACCATAGATTGTGAAAATTAAACTTGCACAGGTTTTGGTTAAAAAATTATGCAAGTGAATTAAAGATAAATTTTGTTTTCATTGGACGATTTAACAAATTGATTGTATAATCATTTTGTTTTTTTGTTCAATTGAGTTAAATTTTTTATGAAAAATCTTATAAGTTATGCTTTACTTGCCAGCGCTGCGTTTGTAAATCTTGCCAGCGCTGAAAATTCTCTTCCAAGTTCATCTGATAGGTATATTTATCTTGGCACTGAATTTGGTATTTCTGACCCTATAGTAAAATCTTTCAAACATAAAGAATCAAATACTAACATCAGATTAAAAAAATCTCATCTATACGGTGGAAGAATTGGTTATAGTTTTTATCCAAAAATGATGATAGAATTATCTGGAACACACCAACCAACATATAAATTATCATATATATTACCGGGGAAAGAATTGGGTGGGGGAATGTCAATTCCAAAAAACCCAGGAACTACGCATGTATCCTCTAATGTATTTTCAATGAATTTAATTTATGAACTTAACAAAATAACTGCATTGGCAATTAAACCATATGTTATATTTGGCGCTGGTATTGCAAAAATCTCAATTAAACCTACAAGCTCATATTATAATAATATTCCTTATTTCAAAATACAAAAAACCAGCCAGAATTCTTTTGCTTGGCAAGCTGGAGTTGGTGTTTCCAAAAACATTGCTAATAACTTTGATATTGATTTTGCTGCAAAAATGCAAGTGGTAAACAATATTAAAATAAAATATCAAACTTTAAATTTACCAACTAGCTCTTTTAATAAGACAGAAACAATTAAAAAAACAATAGGGGTTGGTGAATTCACAGTAGGGTTAATATACAAGTTTCCATTAAACAAATAATTAAATATAAATAAAATTATGACTAATCTTACTCATTCAAATTCTTATGACGCAGTACAATATACCAGCTATCCTTATGCAAAAACGAATCCAGAATATTTAAAAACAATTGGCTCTTTGTTTAATATGAATGCCCCAGATATTAAAACTGCAAGAGTTTTAGAACTAGGCTGCGCAGAGGGTTGGAATTTAATACCTCATGCAGCTCGATATCCAAAGGCTAGTTTTGTTGGGATCGATTTATCTAAAGTTCAGATAGATGCTGCTAATGTTCATATTAAGTCTTTAGGATTAAAAAATATAGAGTTAAAACATTTTTCAATTACTGATATAGATGAAAAATTTGGTAAATTTGATTATATAATATGCCACGGAGTGATTTCTTGGGTACCTGATTTTGTTCAAGAAAAAATACTAGAAGTCTCAGCTAAAAATCTTTCAGAAAATGGTATAGCTTACATTAGCTACAACACCCTACCTGGTTGGAATATGATTAGAACCATAAGGGATATGATGCTATATCATGCTAAGAATTTTACTAATCCTCAAGAAAAAGTATCGCAAGCTAGGTTATTGCTTGATTTTGTAAAAGAAAGTTTAGTAGGACAAGAGACTCCTTATGCAAATATTCTAAGACAAGAAGCTCAGCTTTTAGCAAATCAAAATGATTCTTATTTGATGCACGAGCATTTAGAAGATGATAATAAACAATTTTATTTTAATGAGTTTATTAATAATGCAAGCAAACATGGATTGCAGTATCTTTCTGATTGCTCTTTATCCACTATGTATCTTGGGAATATGTCACAAACCATTGTTGACAAATTAAAAGATTTAAATGACATAGTTAGAACTGAACAATATATGGATTTTATTACAAATCGTAGATTTAGAACAACTTTGCTTTGTCATAATCATATCAAATTAAATAGAAATCTTGGTAATGGAGATATCAAAAAATTTGCTATGTCTATCAATATGTTACCAGAAAAACCTTTAAAAGAGGTTGATTTAAATAATAATGAGAATTTAAAGTTTTTCTTAGATAATAATAAAGATAGCAATATAGCAACAACTTCTCCTGCTCTTAAATCAGTACTTTATGTTTTAGCTGATCACGCAAATTACCCTCTATCTTTTGATCAACTTGTTACGAAAGCTGGAAAAAATCTAAAAGGTGATATGAAAGCCGTGATCGAAAATGATATCATTGCTAATGCAATGAATCTTGTAATAAAGGGTTATATGAATATTTCTCTTGAATCTTACAACAAGGATAAGATAAATTTAACAAAACCTAAATTGTCCGATTTAACTATATATCAAGTAACAAAAACAAATTGCAACTGGGTTGCAAATAATCTTCATTCATTAATAGGAATAAATGTTTTAGAAAAATTTGCAATGCAATATATGGATGGCACGAAGAATAAAAATCAGATTATTGATTGTTTATTAGAAGATGCTAAAAATGGTAAAATCACTCTTAATAAAGAAGGTGCAAAGATTGAAGATGAAACTGATATCAAAAAAGAATTAGCTGTTTTTTATGATAATATAATTGAAAAATTGTCAAGCCAGGCTTTGTTTATATAAGATATTTAGGTAAGCTAGAAGTTGTTAATAATAAGTAATAATAGATCTCCATACTTGAAAGTAGATCTATTATTACTTTATGCAAGAGAGGACTGCCTATTCAAAATTTATTGTAGGCAATGGTTCATTTTTGATATAAGTTTGATAGTAGAATTTAAGTGCCTATTTTTGAGTTTATACACTTAAAAATACAGAATCTTTTTTACATGATTACTTCTGTTTTTTTATAATCATTTAATCTAAAATGTTATTTAGCAATACCTACTAATTATCTAAAACAGGCTCATGTTTTACTTGACAAGCATTTTGTATTTGTTATCATTACTAAAATATATAAGTTGGGATCTCGGCAACGTTTCTTTATCGAATAATTCTCCAAGCTTTTTAAAGTGTATATAGTTATTTGCTTGATGTAAATAGGTGTTTTCATTAATTGATTAGTACTTAATATTAAATATTTTCAATTCAATCCTTTACATTTTAAGCTTTTAACTTAAACCATTTCTAATCATATTTTCAAAATCAATTATTAATTCAATCAAATGACAAAAGAACAAAACGAAATTCTTAAAATCTCAAAACCTAATAACTTCAATATAAATAAAAAACCTAATCAAAAAAAGCAAATTACAAATGATTCTTTGGAAGATAAATCTACTTCTAATTCTTTTGAAAATGCTCAAGAAAAAATTAATACTTCAAATAATACTCATGCAGATAATGCCTTTGAAGCTCACGAAGATAGTTTGCAAAAAAGAAATGCGGAAACTGGGGTAAGAAGTAGGATAATTAAAAAAATTAACACATCCTTTGTTCCCAAAAAGACACATAATAACGAGTCTAGAAAGATACAAAATGATTCAGATACTTCTGAAGAAAGTAGTGGTGTAAGAATTACCCTAAGGGAGTTAAAACAGAAATCGCCAGAAGAGTTACAAGCTCAGGCGGAATTACTTGGAATAGAAAATGTAAGCTCTTTATTGAAGCAAGAATTAGTTTTTTCAATTTTAAAGAAAATCGTTGATCAAGGTGGTCATATTTCTGGGGAAGGGGTTTTGGAAATATTACCTGATGGATTTGGTTTTCTACGTTCACCTGATGCGAATTATTTAGCTGGTCCTGATGATATTTATGTATCACCTAATCAAATTCGCCGATTTGGTTTGAAAAAAGGAGATACTGTAGAAGGTCAAATTAGAGCTCCCAAAACAGGAGAGAGATATTTTGCTTTACTGAAGCTAAGCAAGGTTAATTTTGAAAATAATGAAAATGCATATCACAGAGTTCACTTTGATAACTTAACGCCTCTTTATCCTGATCAAAAATTATTTCTTGAAATGGATAATGAAACTAAAGATTTTAGCACAAGAACTATAGAGCTTGTAGCACCAATGGGTAAAGGTCAGAGAGCTTTGATAGTTGCACCTCCTAGAACAGGTAAAACAGTTTTATTACAAAATATTGCTCATGCTATTACTACGAATAATCCAGAAGTATATTTAATGGTTTTATTAATTGACGAACGACCAGAAGAAGTTACAGATATGCAACGTTCCGTAAAAGGAGAAGTAGTAAGTTCAACATTTGATGAACCAGCAGCAAGACACGTACAATTAGCTGAAATGGTGATTGAAAAAGCAAAAAGATTAGTTGAACATAAAAGGGATGTTGTGATATTATTAGATTCTATTACAAGATTAGCAAGAGCATATAATACTGTAGTACCGTCATCAGGAAAAGTTTTGACTGGTGGTGTTGATGCAAATGCCCTGCAAAGACCAAAAAGATTTTTTGGAGCTGCTCGTAATATAGAAAATGGTGGCTCTTTAACGATCATTGCAACGGCTTTAATTGAAACTGGTTCTAGAATGGACGAAGTAATATTTGAAGAATTTAAAGGTACTGGCAATTCCGAGATTGTTCTTGATCGTAAAATTTCAGATAAAAGGATTTATCCTGCTATTGATATTACTAAATCTGGCACTAGAAAGGAAGAGCTGCTTGTTGATAGAGTAATTCTTTCTAAAATGTGGGTACTTCGTCGTATTATCAACCCTATGGGCACTGTTGATGCGATGGAATTTTTATTGAGTAAATTTAAAGAAACTAAAACTAATAATGAGTTCTTTAATTCAATGAACTCTTAGTTGATAATTATTTTATAGGAGGTTTACATGCACAAAAGACCAAAAATATCCTTAATAGGTGGTGGTAATATCGGTGGTACTTTAGCTCATATATCAGCTTACAAGGCTCTGGGAGATGTAGTATTGTTTGATCTTGGTACTGGTAAAGCTAGAGGTAAAGCTCTTGATATTGCCCAGAGTAAAACTTTAGACAGGTCTGATATTAGTTTGATTGGTACAAGTAGTTATGCAGATATAAAAGATTCTGATGTAGTGATTATTACAGCTGGGATTCCAAGAAAACCAGGTATGAGTAGAGATGATCTTGTTGCTACTAATGCAAATGTTATGAAAGAAGTTGCTCAAGGTATAAAAAAATATGCTAGCAATTCTTTTGTAATTGTTATTACCAATCCGCTAGATGCTATGGTATATGTCCTGCAGAAAGAGAGCGGACTACCAACAAATAAAGTTGTTGGTATGGCTGGTGTACTAGATTCTGCTAGATTTAATTATTTTCTAGCTGAAGAATTTAAGGTGTCTGTTGATAATGTAACTAGCTTTGTGCTTGGTGGACATGGAGATTCTATGGTTCCTTTGGTTAGATATTCTACAGTCGCTGGTATACCAGTTCCTGACTTAATCAAAATGGGTTGGACTACAAAAGAAAGAATTGATGCAATAATCGAGCGTACCAAAAATGGTGGTGGTGAGATAGTTTCTTTACTTGAAACAGGATCAGCTTATTATGCACCCGCATTATCAGCAATCGAGATGGCTGAGAGCTATTTGCATGACAAACGCAAAATTATGCCTTGTGCTGCCTATTTAAATGGTGAATATGGTGAAAAAGACATTTACGTTGGTGTACCTGTTGTGATAGGTAAAAATGGTGTTGAGAAAATTGTTGAAATTGAATTTACCCAAGAAGAAAAAGATAATTTTACATCTTCAGTTAATTCCGTTAAAGAATTAGTAAAAACTATAAAATAATTGATTGTATAGTATTTGAGAAATGAAGCTTTCTGATTTTGATTTTGATCTCCCTGTTGAACTAATTGCTCAAGAACCATTAAAGCAGAGAGATCAATCAAATTTAATTATCTCTTTTGAAAACAATAAAATAGTAAAATTTACGGATATTATAGATTATTTAAATCCAGGGGATTTGATGGTTTTCAATGATAGTAGAGTAATAAATGCTAAGTTAACTTTAGAGAAATCAGGTAAGAGTATTAACATCAATTTAAATAAACCATCACTTATTAACAATAGTTGGAGAGCATTCGCAAAACCTGCCAAAAAATTGATAATAGGTGATGAATTTTTATTTGATAATCATAAATTAGTTATTACTAATAAATTTGAATTTGGTGAGATAGAAGTTAGCTTTATATTGGATGATAACATAGATATATTTACTTTTCTTGATAAATATGGTGAAGTGCCATTACCATTATATATAAAAAGACAACAAACAAATAAAGAAGATTTTTTGAGATATCAAACTGTATATAGCGTGAACAAAGGTTCTGTTGCTGCCCCCACAGCTGGTTTACATTTTACTCCAGAATTGTTACAAAAAATAAGAGCCAAAAATATTGAAATTCATTTCGTAACATTACATGTTGGTGGCGGCACATTCTTGCCAGTTAAAACAGAAAATATAGTTGATCATAAAATGCATTCTGAATATTTTTATATTAGCAGAGATACAGCAAAAGCCATTAATAATGCTAAATCTGAAAAAAGAAGAATAATCTCAGTTGGAACGACAACCCTTAGGGTCTTGGAATCTTGCATTAAAGAAGGTAAATTAAAGTATGGATCTGGAGAGACTAATATATTTATAACACCAAGTTATCAATTTCAAATAGTAGATAGTTTAATTACTAACTTTCATTTACCAAAATCTACTTTATTTATGTTAGTTTGTGCATTTTCTGGTGCTGATAAAATCAAGAATTTATATAAATACGCCATAGATAATAAGATACGTTTTTTTAGTTATGGCGATGCTATGATACTTCATAATAATAACTAGTTTAATTTTCTAGATTTTTCTTGACCAAACAATTATTATGTGTCAATTACTTAACATTATATATGCCGCTATAGCTCAGTGGTGGAGCGCATCATTGGTAATGATGAGGTCGAAAGTTCGATTCTTTCTAGCGGCACCATTATATTTTAATATACATAACTCCTAAACAACATCTACTAGTTATGAAAGATCCAATAATAATTAAAAACTTAATCTATATTTTAACAATAAATTTCATAATCTAATATTGCACCATTTTCTAAATTGATTATTTTCTCTAAATCGTTAACTAAACCTTTATCTTGACGTGTGTGGTTTTTTTAATACTCCCATTTATGGACTAAGTTTTACAACTTACTCAAAATTCTACAAACACAACAACAGCAAATTATCTAAATATAGGATATTTCAATAGCTAGACCGTTATATTACCCAAGGGATTTAAAAAACATGGTTTTATATCATTAATGAAAAAAGAAACACATAAGCAAAACTCATTTTGATTACTTGTAATGCATCGTATTCAGTCAGGCAAATCATTGTTGAGGTATCTGAAATCATGCAGGTTCATCGGCGCAAACAGTACAATAAGAGTTAAAAAGATTTAGTGCAGATGGCTTTAATGGAATTTATGAATCATAAAGAATTGGCGCACCAAGAAAAATTAATTCTTCAAAAGAAAAAATTATATCAGATAAAGCAAACATATTAAGCGAAAACAAAACAGGGGGACATATTACGGGAAAAGAATTGCAACAAATTTTATCAAATTAATACAGTTAATTGCAGTTTAAGACTGTTTATAATACTCTTAATGGCTTGGATTCAGTTCGATTACCTCTCGTTCTATGCACCCAGAATCTAACCAAGTGGTAAAAACTGCTTATAAAAAAACTTTACCAATTTATTAGCAACATTACTACCAAAGTATATAATGAATATTTTTTTTAGAAGAGATTTCTTTTATCATTAAAACGATCGCCATGTTGCTTTGTTAATTGGCAATGCTCGATGGCGGCATAGAGCTACAAATTTAATTGTTCAAAATAATACTACTATTGTGCCTTTACCACCATAAGCACCATAGCTTAATGCAATGGAAAAAATTTGGGAATGGATCAAAAATCATTATCTATCCAATCAATGCTATGTGAATTATACTGCAATAGTAAATTTCACCTCTTCTGCACGGAATATTTTATATTAAAATTCGGGGTTAATTAAAGCAATTATGCATCGAGACTGGATTAATAATTCATAACCTTATTTATTTCAATTGGTATTAGACATACTAAATCACTCTTAGTTAAATAATGAACATATTATTGGATATAAAATATGTGTAGATCTTAAAAATGAAAAATTCAGGATTATTGACACTAGATAGGGTAATTTTAATTATTGTATGTAAAAATGCTTAAAAGAAGCTTTTATTACGAATATTAGTATAAGGATGGATCTTGAAGAGAATTTTTGATTAGTATATATAAACAAGTAAAAACTTAAAGGTAGTGACAGCTTATTGTCTGACCTAACCACTAAGTTAGTCAACTAAATAAATAGTTGTTAAAATAGTGGTTATTTTGTCTTTAAGGAGGTAATCCAGCCGCAGGTTCCCCTACGGCTACCTTGTTACGACTTCACCCCAGTCGCTAATTTTACCGTGGTTGGCTGCCTCTTGCGTTAGCTCACCAGCTTCAGGTAAAACCAACTCCCATGGCGTGACGGGCAGTGTGTACAAGGCCCGAGAACGTATTCACCGCGGCATGCTGATCCGCGATTACTAGTGATTCCGACTTCATGCTCTCGAGTTGCAGAGAGCAATCCGAACTGAGATACTTTTTAGGGATTTGCTCCACGTCGCCGTATTGCTTCCCTCTGTAAGTACCATTGTAGCACGCGTGTAGCCCAACCCGTAAGGGCCATGATGACTTGACATCATCCCCACCTTCCTCCGGTTTATCACCGGCAGTTTCCTTATAGTCCCCGGCCGAACCGCTGGCAAATAAGGATGAGGGTTGCGCTCGTTGCGGGACTTAACCCAACATCTCACGACACGAGCTGACGACAGCCATGCAACACCTGTGTGTGATCCAGCCGAACTGACGGCTACATCTCTGTAGCCTACGATCACCATGTCAAGGGTTGGTAAGGTTTTTCGCGTAGCATCGAATTAAACCGCATGCTCCACCACTTGTGCGAGCCCCCGTCAATTCCTTTGAGTTTTAATCTTGCGATCGTACTCCCCAGGCGGAGTGCTTAATGCGTTAGCTACGAAACCGAAAGAAATTCTCCCGATATCTAGCACTCATCGTTTACAGCGTGGACTACCAGGGTATCTAATCCTGTTTGCTCCCCACGCTTTCGCGCCTCAGCGTCAGTTGAAGTCCAGATGACCGCCTTCGCCACCGGTGTTCCTCCTAATATCTAAGAATTTCACCTCTACCCTAGGAATTCCATCATCCCCTACTTCACTCAAGACTAGCAGTTTTGAAAGCAGTTCCGAGGTTAAGCCCCGGGCTTTCACTCCCAACTTACTAATCCGCCTACGCGCCCTTTACGCCCAGTAATTCCGAACAACGCTAGCCCCCTCCGTCTTACCGCGGCTGCTGGCACGGAGTTAGCCGGGGCTTTTTCTGTTGGTACCGTCATTATCTTCCCAACTAAAAGAACTTTACAACCCTA
>CAMCXV010000026.1 GCA_945883665.1 Rickettsia typhi
AATAAAATTTTTATGAAAAAAATTACATTCCTTGCTAACCTGATTCAAGCTAAGATTTTTTGTCTACTGATATTTGCAATGTTAACTGGGTGTAAGTCAATTGATGTAAGAGGTCAATTTGTTAGTGATGATGCAATTAAAGAAATTAACGAAAGAAAATTAACACAAGAAGAAATAATAAATCTAATTGGCACGCCAACCTACCAGCCTGAATATTCAAATAATACTTGGTATTATATCCAAAGATCATTAAGTACCAGAGCTTGGTTTAATCCTAAACTATTAGAACAAAGAATAGTCAAGATAGTTTTTAACGAGAATGGTAAAGCGATAGAAGCAAAGCTAATTAATGCTATGCCTAATGATAATCTTATTGCTGAAAAACAATATACCAAAACTTATGGAACGGAGCAAACTAGTATACAGAAATTCGTAAAAAATATTGGCAGGTTTAATAAAACTACCGATGGCAAAAAGAAGAAACAGAAGAAAAGCAAATAATATACTTTTTAAATATAAGTTTTATTAAAGATACATATTTCTATTTTTTGCAAATTGCAGTTGATTATGTGATAAAAATTTAGAATCTAAATGATATTTAATTATTAAGGTCGGATAAATGATTACAGAAAAAGAATTAGAAAAACTACAAAAATTAGCAAAATTATCTTTTTCTCAAGCGGAATTAAGTGATTTTTCTAAAAAATTAAATAGTGTTGTGATGATGATCAATACTCTTACAGAGGTTAATTGCCAAGATGTAGAACCTATGAGATCGGTTTGTGATATGTACCAAAGAACTAGAATAGATAAAGTTAAAGTTGGTGATATTTCCGAGCAATTATTTGTTAATTTGTCACAGCAAAACTCTGATCTTGCTAAAGAAGTAAAATGTTTCATAGTACCAAAAATGGTTGAATAAAATATGTCTAGTTTAATAAAATTATCAATATCAGATGCTTTAAGAGCTTTGAAAAATAAAGAATTTACGGTAAGCGAACTTGTAAATAGCCACATTGAACAAGCGCAAAAAAATAAACATTTAAATTGTTATATTACCGAAACTTTTGATAAAGCTATAAAAATGTCAAAAATTGCTGATCAAAATTATAGTGAAGGAAAAGCCAAAAAACTTGAGGGAATTCCGATAGGAGTTAAAGATCTATTCTGTACAAAAAATGTAAAAACAACTGCTGGCTCAAAAATGTTAAGCAATTTTGTTCCTACATATGAGTCGACTATTAGCCAAAATCTTGAAGATTCAGGGACAATCATGATTGGTAAAACAAATATGGATGAATTTGCTATGGGATCTTCAAATACTACCAGTTATTTTGGTAATGTTATAAATCCTTGGAAAGCAAATGATAGTGATAATGACCTTGTTCCAGGTGGTTCTTCAGGCGGGTCTGCTGCTGCAGTTAGTAGTTTCTCGGCAATGGCTGCTCTTGGTAGTGATACTGGTGGGTCTATTAGACAACCAGCTTCTTTTAGTGGTTTAGTAGGTATTAAACCTACATATGGGAGATGTTCTAGATGGGGCATGGTGGCTTTTGCAAGTTCATTAGACCAAGCTGGAATATTCACTAGAAATACAGTTGATAGTGCTTTGATGCTAGAAGCAATGATGGGTTTTGATGAAAAAGATTCTACATCAATGAATAGATCAGTTCCCGAACTTGTATCTGCATGTTCGAAATCCGTTAAAACTATGAGAGTAGGTATTCCTTATGATTTAATGAAAATTGATGGAGTAAATGATGAAATAATTAAAATGTGGGAAAGATCTATAGAAATTATGAAATCAGAGGGAGCGGAAATAGTAGATGTTAGTTTGCCAAATTCTAAGCATGCATTAGCTGTTTATTACATAATTGCGCCAGCAGAAGCGTCATCAAACTTATCGAGATATGATGGCGTTAGATATGGTCATAGGACTCAAAAAGAAAATCTTAATCTTGAAGAAATGTATATTCACACAAGAACAGAAGGTTTTGGTGATGAAGTGAAGCGCAGGATCATGATAGGAACTTACGTTCTCTCTTCTGATCAAATGGAAGCTTACTATTTAAAAGCCCAAAAAGTGAGAAGACTTATAACTAATGATTTTAAATTAGCATTTGAAAAATCTGATGTAATACTTCTTCCTTCAACACCAAGCACTGCTTTTAAGATAGGAGAAAATCAAGGTAATCCTTTAACTATGTATCTCAATGATATTTTCACTATACCTGCAAGTTTAGCTGGCCTTCCTTGTTCATCCGTGCCAGCTGCAATTACTAAAAATGGTTTGCCACTTGGTATGCAATTAATTGCACCAGCTTTTGATGAATATAATTTGTTGCGTGCAAGTAGCGCAATAGAACGCTGCAGTGCGGATATTAATTTTGTTCCGAGAGGTTTTTAAAATGGCTTATATACAAGGAAATACAGGGGTTTGGGAATATGTAATAGGTCTTGAAGTTCATGCTCAAATTTCTTCCAAAGCAAAATTATTTTCAAATTCTAGTGCTGAATTTGGAGCCGAACCAAACACGCAAGTATCTTTAATTGATGCAGCAATGCCAGGTATGTTACCAGTGTTAAATCAATATTGCGTAGAGCAGGCAATTAAAACTGGTCTTGGGATTAATGCTAAAATTAATAGTATTTCTGTTTTTGATCGTAAAAACTATTTTTATGCTGATTTACCTCAAGGTTATCAAATTTCACAATTTTATATACCAATTGTGCAAGATGGTTATCTTTTTGTTAAGACAGAAGATAAATTAGAGAAGAAAATTAGAATTAATAGAATTCATCTAGAACAGGATGCCGGTAAGAGTATGCATGATCAGTTTCCGAATTTAACTTTGATTGATTTAAATAGATCAGGTGTTGCTTTGATGGAAATAGTAACAGAACCTGATCTTAGTTCTCCATATGAAGCAGCTGAATATGTCAAAAAATTGCGTAGTTTGCTTCGCTCGATTGGCTCATGTGATGGTAATATGGAGCAAGGGTCTCTTCGTTGTGATGCAAATATTTCGGTTAGAAAAAAAGGAGAAGATTTAGGTACAAGATGTGAAATTAAAAATCTTAATTCAATAAAAAATATTGTTAAAGCAATAGAGTATGAAGCTTTAAGGCAAGTAGAAATAATTGAAAATGGCGGTAAGGTTGATCAGGAAACTAGGTTATTTGATGCGAATACTGGCAAAACCAGAACAATGAGGTCAAAAGAGGATGCTAATGACTATCGTTATTTTTCAGATCCTGATTTATTACCTGTGTTTGTAGAGGATGAGTTAATTAATAGATTGCGATCAGAACTTCCAGAATTACCTGATGCCAAAATTGCAAGATATGTAAAAGAATTTGGTTTAAATCAATATGATGCTGAGGTTATAGTAGCTGATGAAGAAATAGCAAAATTCTTTGAAGAAGCAAGTGTAGGAGCCACGCCAAAAATAGTCGCTAATTGGATATCTAGTGAGTTGTTTGCTAAGCTTAACAAAAATAATATGGAGTTATCTGATTGTAAAATAACAGCTGCAATGCTTAAAAAACTGGTGCTATTGATAGAAACAGGAACTATCTCTGGTAAAATAGCTAAGTCCGTTTTTGAAGAAATGTTTGAATCAGGTCATTCTCCTGAAAAAATAGTTAAAGAAAAAGGATTAGTGCAAGTTTCAGATACGAATACCTTAGAGCCGATTATTGACGAGATTATAGCAGCTAACCCTCAATCTGTAGAAGATTATAAAAATGGCAAAGATAAATTATTCAGCTTTTTTGTGGGGCAAGTTATGAAACAAACATCTGGCAAGGCTAGTCCACAAATGGTTAATGATTTGCTTAAAGAGAAGCTTTCTAAGTAAAATTGGTGTCTGTGAAAAAATATCAATTTAACAAATTAATTCGTAGTAAATTACCAGAAAGAATGGGTCTTGAAGGGGTTAATATTGTAGGTCGACATTTAAATGATGAAGAATTTAAACAAGAATTAAAAAACAAACTTTTAGAAGAAGCAATTGAAGTAAAAGATGCATACTCCAGAGATAATTTGTTAAAAGAGCTGGCCGATATTATGGAAGTAATAGAATCGATAATATCTGTACATAATATAACCAAAGAAGAAGTCGAAAAAGAACGTATCATAAAGAGAGAGGTAAATGGTTATTTTTTACCAGTTAATTTTGTGGATTATATAGAAGTGCCACTTACAAACAAGAAAGTCATAGAATATTTAGAAACCAAGAATCGCCCTTACAAATTTAAAGAATAGTAGCCCCAATATGTGTAAGTAAATTTTTTATCTTTAATTTTTGTTATTTTTCTTCCAAGTTGTCAAGCCATTTGATTTGTCTTCGATAGTAACGCCAAGGAATGCTAAATCTGATCTAATTTTATCTGATAATGCCCAATTTTTTTGAGCCCTAGCAATTAATCTTTGGTTGATCAAGTCTTGTATATGATTTTCATCAAAATCACCTCTAAACCATTTTTCACTAGTCAGACGCATTAAACCCAAAAATTGAGCGCAGGAGATCATATTTTTTGCTGCAGTAATTTTTGCTTCATGAGGAAGAGGTGAATGAGCTTCTTTGGCAAAATCATTGATTAATTTTATAGCTAAGGGAGTGTTTAAATCATCTAACAAGGCATCAAAAAATACTTGAGGAAGATTTCTTTCTTTATCATCTTTTTGTGATCTTAGCTCAATATCTAAATTTTCAATGGTACTATACCAATAATTAAGTGTTTTTTCTGCATCATCAAGAGCTTTTTTATTGTAATCTAAAGGTTTACGATAGTAAGTACCAAGCAACAATAATCTTACTACATCTCCTTTAATTTGTTTTTCCATAAGATCTCTAATGGTTATAAAATTACCAAGAGATTTACTCATTTTCTCATGATTAACTGTTAAAAATCCATTATGAACCCAGTATTTAGCATGTTTGGAACCAGGAAATGCAGAGCAACTCTGGGCAATTTCATTTGTATGATGTGGAAAAATTAAATCAGCCCCACCTCCATGAATATCAAAATTATCTCCTAAAAAATGATGGCTCATGGCAGAACATTCTATGTGCCAGCCAGGTCTTCCAGTGCTAAAAGGGCTTGTAAATTTAGCTGAATCAGGATCATCTTTCTCTGCTGGTTTCCAAAGAACAAAATCAGCAATATTTTTTTTATTTTTATCATGTTCAGTTCTACCGCTTTCTTGCATTTCGGCAAAAGTTCTTTTAGATAATGCTGTATAATTTTTTGCTTTAGAAACATCAAAATAAACATATCCTTCAACTTCATACGCAATAGTTAAATTTAATAGTTTTTGAATTATATCTATCATTTGTGGTAAATGATCAGTTGCTTTTGGCTCTTTTGTTGGATTTAAACAACCTAAATAATTCATATCATCTTTATAATCGATGGTAGTTTTTTCGGTTAATTCGGATATAGGCATCCCAAGTTGTAAGGACCTATCTATAATTTTATCATCAATATCAGTAATATTTCTTACATATAAAATTTTATTTTGTCCGTATAATTGAATTAGAACTCTGTACAAAATATCATATACTACTGCAGATCTTGCATTACCAATATGTGGATGATCGTAAACTGTAGGTCCACATACATACATTTTGATCAAATTGATATCTAATGGATTAAATATCTCACTTTTTCTTGTAAGTGTATTAAATAATGATAATTTCATATTTTAAGCTAAATCTAAATTTTGTATTTGCATCATACAATATCAAATTAAATAAATAAAAACAATTTATGAATTCCGAAGAAGATCAACTTAAGAAAAGAATTACTGACTATGCAGTAAATGTTCAAATGATAACGTTGATAGTAATAATCATGGTTGTAGTTTTAACTTTAGTTAATTTTATTAGAATATATTCTAATCATAAATCTAGTATTTTGAATGAAATGGCTACCGAATCAAGTTTTTTAAGTACGCTCATATCAGATCAGTTAAGTTACTCTAAATATTTTATTAAGCTAATAAGTAAAAGTGTTAAAACTTATCCTCATAATATAGAGCGCATTAGAGATACGCTACAATTTCATTTTCAATCACAAGAATTCAATGTGTTATTTGGATGGCGCAAATATAGCTGGGCTGATAATAATTACCAAGAAGTAGCAACAAGTATGGATGGCATTATTCAAAATCCAAAAAAATTAAATTTTGTAGAAGAGATAGTTTCTAACATGAATGTTACTAGCAAAAAAAAGAAAACTATATTTTTTCGTATCAATAAAGGTTCTGACGAAACTTATAGTTTGAAATTGATCAATACGCTTTTTGATAAAAAAACCCGTCAATTTATGGGAGCTGTAGTTCTTAGTTATGATATAGATACTATGATAAACTATTTAAATAATCGTAAAAAACACTCTAGTATTAATTTTGTTATTATTGATGAAAATCTTACTATTGTTGCAAAATCAAAATCACAAATAGATAAGATTACACTCAGTAACAATACTTTATCACCTTATATGATAGAAATATTGAAAAAAAAATTGCGCTCGGATCATTCAAAACAAGATTATTCATATCTTGATATGATTAATGGGTTAAATTACTTTATAAAACCATTAAAAAACCTTCCCTTCACAGTAATTGTAAATATTGATCATAACTTCATAAAAGATGATATAATTCAAAGCGTTGCAAAAAAAATTCTTGAAGTTGGATTGCTTGCTGGAGTTTCATTGATAATTATTATTTCAATATATAAAAGAGAAACTTCACTTAGGACAAAAGCTGAAAAGGCAACAATTATAGCAAATAATGCAACAAAAGCTAAAAGCAATTTTTTAGCTTTTACAGCTCACGAAATAAGGTCTCCACTAGGTTTTATTTTGACTGGTTCAGAAGTAATGTCTAAAGAATTATTTGGTACATTGCCACAAAATTATATTAAATATGCCGAAGGAATTCATAATAACGCACAGATAATACTTGATTTTATTACTGATATTTTAGATGAAAATCAAATAATAGAAGGTCAATTCAAAATAGTTAACTCTTTAAATAAAATACAAGATATAATAGCTCAAGTTATATCAGTTTATTTAGGGAAAAAAAACATTTCTATAGTAACTGATTTTGATCCAAAATTACCGTTATTAGTTTGTGATAAAAGAAGAATTACTCAAGTAATAGATAATCTAGTCAATAATAGTATTAAATATTCTAATGAAAACACTACTATTACTATATCTGCAAAAATTCATGAAAATCAGATGATAGTAACAATAACTGATCAAGGAATAGGTATGAAAGAACATGAAATACCTATTGCTCTTAGTAAATATGGCACTATTAACAAGAATGATTATACAAAAGGTGGTTCATATGGTTTAGGACTTCCTATAGTAAAAATGTTATTAGATGCTCATGACGCTATTTTAGAAATACGCACTAATAACGGTAAAGGAACAACTGTAAAAATCATTTTTCCTAAATTTAAAATTGTTTATAATAAAGAAAAAAACTAAAAAATGGATTATTCTGGAAGAGAAAAATTTTTAATTAAATTAAACAAGATCCCAATCTCTGTGCCGTTTTTTATAACTATAATATGTATTTATGGTTTCATAGTTCTTTATTCAGCAGCGGGGGGAAAAATAGAACCTTGGGCATATAGACAAATAATAATCTTTTGTGTTTTTATGCCTATTGCTTTAATAATCTCTTTAGTGAATACTAGCTTTATATATAAATTTTCATATTTTTTTTATTTTTGCGTTTTATTACTTCTTGTTATTGTTGCGATAGCTGGCAAAACAGCCATGGGTGGAACTAGATGGATTGACTTAGGTTTTTTTCATGTGCAACCGTCGGAACTTGCTAAGATAGCTATAGTTTTAATGCTTGCTAGATACTTCCATGCTCTTGGAAATCAAAATATTTCTTCTGTTGGCAATTTAATCATTCCCATTGTAGGAGTATTAGTCCCTCCAGCTTTAATAATGAAACAACCAGATCTTGGTACTGCCATAATTACTCTAATAGTCGCAACTATTATTTTTTTTGCTATAGGAGTCAGGACACTATATTTTGTTATAGTTAGTGCTAGTTGTTTTATGCTGCTGCCATTGATTTGGTCTTTATTATATGATTATCAAAAAAAACGTGTTTTAATTTTTTTAGACCCCGGGTTAGAGCCTCTTGGATCTGGATATAATATCATCCAATCAAAAATAGCTATAGGGTCAGGTGGTTTATTTGGCAAAGGTTTGCTAAATGGAACGCAAAGTCACTTAAGTTTTTTGCCAGAATATGAAACTGATTTTATCTTTTCTTTTCTTACTGAAGAACTAGGATTTATGGGCGGATTAATTCTGATAATATTATATTTGATACTGATAATTATCTCTCTTTCTATTGCAATTAACTCTAAATCAATATTTAAAAAATTGATGGTAGTTGGATTAACGTCAATTTTTTTCAGTCATATATTTATTAATATAGCAATGGTAATGGGTATTATGCCAGTAGTTGGGGTTCCTTTACCTTTTATTTCATATGGTGGAACAATGATGGTAACCATGTTGATTAGTTTTGGTCTAATTATGAATGCTGGTGTACACCAGCATAGTAATATATAAATAATCTATTTAAAACTATTGAATCACATGAAAATTTTATTTTCTATATGTATTTTAATCGTTATATAGATAGTACAAATTATATTAAACTAAATTTATGTATAAATTAATAGTTAGATTATCATTAGCACTCATTTTTGGTATATATGTATTTTTGATTTGTCTTATACCGCTAAAACTATATAAATTAAATTTAATGTATGTTTTTGATGAAATTTTTCCTGCCATTGACATAGTAATTATTTATTACTTCTCTAGTTATGCAAAAGTTAGATATTGGATGATATTTTTTATTGGTTTAATATTAGATCAATTATATCAAATGCCTACAGGATCAAATTCATTAATTATCATTACTGTCAATTTAGTTTTAAGCTATTCAAATCGTTGGTTTGTTTTAAAAGATGAAATAACAAATATAGTAGTTTTTAGCATCTATAGTTTTTTTATTATAAGTTTCAAAGAGATTATTTTTTTAAAAAAAAACGATTATAATTTTCAAGGATTATCTATTTATTTTTATTATATTACAACTTTCTTATCTTACCCTATATTAAAATTCTTGATTCATAAACCTTACATGTTCATAACTAAAAATGTTTAATTATGTTAGATAAAAGGATAATAGAAGGACAGCTTGTTTCAAGACGTACTTTAATTATTGGAGCAGGAAAATTTGGTCTATTATTCTTGCTTGCAAGTAGGATGTTCTATATGCAATTCATAAAAAAAAATGAATATAAGACTCTGTCCGATCAAAATAGGATTAAAATGATTGTTATTACCCCTTCTAGAGGGCAAATTTATGACAAAGCTAGAAGAGTTATCGCTAAGAATAATACATGCTTTAGATTGTTATTGGATAAAAATATCAATTCATCTTTTGAAGAAGAGGTAAAGACTATTATAGAAGTTCTTGAACTAGATAACACGCAAATTAAAGAAATAAATAAAAGAATCAAAAAAGCTGGCAGAAGAATTCCTACACTGATAATAGATTGTCTTAATTGGCAACAAGTTTCTGTTATAGAAGAACGTAAAGAAGTTCTGAAATCACTATTTATTGATATTGGAAATATCAGATTTTATAAATATGCTGAAGATACAGTGCATTTACTTGGTTATATGGGTAGGATTGATAAAAACACAAAAATCGATGAACTTGCATTTACAGATGAAAATTTTAGAGTTGGAAAAATTGGTATAGAAAAATTCTATGAGGATAAGTTAAGAGGTAAATTTGGTTATAAACAAATTGAGGTTAATGCGCATGGAAATTATGTTAGAAACTTATCTGAAAATCAACCGTTAAAGGGTAATGAACTACATTTAAATATTGATGCTGAACTGCAGAAAAAAATTATACCTTATTTAAATAATAAAGGCTCTAGTGCTATTATAATGGACTGTTTGGATGGTTCTATACTCAGCTGTTGCTCTACCCCATCTTACAATCCCAATAATTTCAATTTTTTATCAAATAAATATTGGGCTAGTTTAATTCACGATCCTAATAAACCATTAATCAATAAAACTATTCACAGTTTATATCCCCCTGGTTCAATATTTAAACTAATAACTATTTTGGCAGCGCTTGAATCAGGAATAGCTACTTCTCATACTATCAATTGCAACGGTGGGCCAGTTCTTGGAGGAAATAGTTTTAGATGTGCAAAAACAACTGGTCATGGTGTTTTAAATATGCATGATGCAATAATGTATTCCTGTAATATTTATATGTTTGAAATTGCAAAACTGATAGGTCCCGAAAAAATAATCAACATTGCTCAAAAATTTGGGTTTGGTTCAAAAACTGGTATTGATTTATCCTCTGAACTTGCTGGATTTGTTCCTACTTTAGATTGGAAACAAAAAGAATTAAATAAGAAATGGTCTCTGGGAGATACTTTTAACCTATCAATTGGACAAGGTTTTACACTTTGTACACCAATGCAACTAGCAAGATTTATAACAGCAATAGCAGCTAATGGTAAATTATATACTCCCAAAATTGTTACATCTGAAGCTGAATATATTCAACTTGATGTAAATAATGATCACATAAATTTTTTAAAACAAGCAATGCATAGTACTGTTAATATAATCGGCGGTACAGGATATTCAGCGAAGTTGAATCATAATGAAATATATCTAGCTGGTAAAACTGGAACATCTCAAGTGGTAGCAAAGAAAAATACAGAAGATGATCTTAGTAGATCTGATATCGCGTGGAGCAGAAGAAATCATGCGATTTTCACTGGATATGCTCCTTCAGAAAATCCAAAATATAGTGTTACAGTATATTATGATCATGGAGGAGGCGGTGGCAAAGCTGCTGCGCCAATAGCAAAAAAAATACTAGAACAAGTTTTCGACCAAACATAACTTAATAAAGAAAGGCATTGAATATAGATCTTTATCCTAATATATTCTTTAAATATGTACTTATAAGTAAAAAAACCTCTAAAGAGAAAAATAATGCTTGAACAATATGCATGTATACCTCAAAAAACAAAGGGAAGAATACACGCTGAAAAACCAACACCTTATAGAAATGAATTTGAAAGAGACCGAGATCGAATAATTCATTCTAATTCTTTTAAAAGACTACAATATAAAACCCAAGTTTTTGTTAATCATGAAGGTGATCATTACAGGAATCGTCTTACTCACTCAGTAGAAGTATCCTCTATTGCAAGATCTTTATGTAAAGCTCTGAATTTATCTGATGATTTAGCAGAGGCAGTAGGTCTTGCTCATGATCTTGGTCACTCCCCATTTGGTCATGCTGGTGAAGAATCTCTGAACGAGTGTATGAAAGATTATGGTGGTTTTTCCCACAATGCACATTCTTTCAAAATTCTAACGTATTTAGAAAAAAAATATGCAGCTTATAATGGTCTAAATCTTACTTGGGAAGTGCTGGAGGGAATAATAAAACATAATGGACCTCTTCCTAAAAAAGATTTATCTAGCTATATCAGAGATTATGATGAAATAAATCCTCTTGATCTAACAAAATACTCTTCTGCTGAATCTCAAGTAGCTTCTCTTGCTGATGACATAGCTTATACCACCCATGATTTAGAAGATAGTATAGGAGCTGAAATCATAACATATAAAGATCTTGAGGAAATAGAGATTTTAGATAAATATATACACGATATTAGAAATACATATCAAGACATAGATAATTCAAGATTAATTTACGAAGTCTCGAGAAAATTAACTCATCACTTAATAGAAAGCCTTTTATCACAAACAAAAGATAATATCGCGAAGCATAAAATTAAAACTGAATCAGATATAAGAGATTTAGGTTGTCCATTAGTAGATTTTACCGTAGATGTAGTTAACGAAGTTAAGATTATTAAAGAATTTTTATTTAAAAAAGTCTATAAACATCACAGGGTTGTATCAGTTACATTGCAATGTCAAAATATTGTAAAAAGTCTTTTTAAATTATATGATGAAAATATAAATTTACTGCCATTTAGCTGGCGTGAAATGATAAAAGATGATGTAAATAATTCAAAAATGTCTATAATAGCTGATTATATAGCTGGTATGACTGATCGATATGCAATAAAACAATATCAATCATTTTATAACTTAAAATTTGCAAATGCTGATTTATGAATATATTTAAAGAATTAAGATCTGATCTTGAGAGTTGCTGTTTTCAAATCTGTACGGACTCAGAAATTTGGAGTCATGCAACTTTAGAATCACCAAAAGATCAGTTAAATGGTGATATTTCTACAAATATAGCAATGTTGATTGCAGCAAAAAATGGTGGAAATCCTAGGGAAATAGCAATTAAATTTAAAGAATCATTAAATAATATACCTTATATTGCCCACATCGAAGTTGCAGGACCTGGTTTTATAAATTTTACCATAAAGGCTGAAAAATGGTATGAATCGATTAAAAGCATAATTAACGATGATAAAGAGTTTTGGTGTAGTGATATTGGAAAAGGAGAAAAAGTAAATATAGAATATGTATCTGCCAACCCAACTGGGCCTATGCATATTGGACATGCAAGAGGCGCGGTCTATGGTGATGCGCTGGCGAATATTTTAAAGAAATGCGGCTATAATGTTACCAAAGAATATTATGTTAACGACGCTGGATCACAAATTGAAACACTGATTGATAGTCTACTCATTCGCTATAAAGAGGCTTTGAGCGGTAAAAAAGCTATTATCCCTGAAGGTCTATATCCTGGTGATTATTTAGTTGTTTTAGGAAAAAAGCTTGCCTTGGAATATAAATCCACATTACTTGAAATGGATGAAACTACAATGCGCCATAAATTGAAAAAAATTGCAATTTATGAAATGCTTGAATTAATTAAACTTGATCTTCAAAAACTTGGTGTAAAGCACGATGTTTTCACTTCCGAACAGACTCTACATGATAACGGCAAAATAGATGAGGCTGTTGCTATACTAACAAAAATGGGGTTGATATATCGTGGGGTTTTACCAGCGCCTAAAGGAAAAATAGATGAAAATTGGGAAGAAAAAGAACAATTACTGCTAAAATCATCTAATTATGGTGATGATCAAGATAGACCTATACAAAAAGGTGACGGTTCTTGGTCTTATTTAGCTGCTGATTTTGCGTATGCTAAAGACAAGATAGATCGTGGTTTTAATTGTTTAATCTACATATTAGGAGCGGATCATAGCGGCTATATTAAAAGAATAAAAGCAGTTATCGAAGCATTGGGTGATGGTAAAGTAAAAAGTGATGTTCGTACTAGTCAGTTGGTTAATTTTGTTAAAGGAAATGAGCCAATAAAAATGTCAAAAAGAAGTGGCAATTTCATGACTGTCAGTGATGTGATAAATGATGTTGGCAAAGATATTATTCGTTTTATCATGCTTACACGTAGAAATGATATGACATTAGATTTTGACTTTGCTAAAGTTAAAGAACAGTCTAAGGATAATCCTGTTTTCTATGTGCAATATGCGCATGTAAGAACAAAATCAATTTTGACAAAAGCTAAGAAGAATATTCCATTAGCATATGAAATTTTTATGAAACAAGAATTTAATCTTACTCTTCTTAATTCAGAAGAAGAAATACAGTTAATTAAATTAATTGCTTCTTGGCCAAAAATTTTATCTTCATCTGCCATAACACGTGAACCACAAAGAATAGCGTATTATCTAATTGATGTAGCCTCTAGATTTCATTCTATTTGGAATCTAGGTAAGGAAAATAATGATTATCGATTTAACATAGAGGATAATAAAGAATTAACTGCTGCAAGACTAGCTTTCGCAGAAGTTATAAGAAAAATTATTGCAAATGGCTTTAAACTTATTGGTGTTACCCCATTAAATAAAATGTAGTATTTAAATATCTTCATTATGAAAAGCAGAGAAATAACAGCGAAATGGTTTGAAGAATTACGAGATCAAATTTGTACTTCTTATGAACAAATAGAGTTGGACTTTGCTCAAAAAAATAATCTAAAAGCTGGAAAATTCATCAAAAAACCATGGAATAGAGAAGGTGGTGGTGGTGGTGTGATATCTGTAATGCGTGCTAATGTATTTGAAAAAGTTGGTGTAAATATATCTACTGTACATGGAGTATTCTCGGAAAAATTTAGAAAACAAATACCGGGCGCGAATGATAATCCTGAGTTTTTTGCTACTGGCATTTCTCTTGTAGCTCATATGTGCTCGCCATTAGTGCCTGCCGTACATTTTAATACTAGATATATAGAAACAACTAAATATTGGTTTGGTGGTGGTGGAGATCTTACGCCTATCTATCAAGACGATGAAGAAACAGAAATTTTTCATCATGCTTTCAAAGATTCTTGTGATAAGCATGATCCACGCTATTACCCTAAATTTAAAAAAGCCTGTGATGAGTATTTTTTCTTAAAACACAGAAATGAGCCAAGAGGAGTTGGCGGTATATTTTATGATTATTTAGATACTGGAAATTTTGACAATGACTTTGCTTTCACAAAAGAAGTTGGTCTTGGAATGAGAGATATATACCCCAAGATTGTTCGTAAAAAAATGGATCTATCATGGACTCCGGAACAAAGAGAGTACCAACTTCTTAAAAGAGGTCGGTATGTAGAATTTAATCTTTTATATGATAGAGGAACAACATTTGGTCTAGAGACTGGTGGAAATGTTGAAGCAATTTTAATGTCATTGCCACCAGAAGTAAAATGGTCGTAAATGTGATAGCAAAAGCGATTTAAATATTCCACCAAATGGATTCCTGCAATAAGATGTATAAATAAGAGCTATTTTTTAGGTGATTGTTTATTTTTAGAGACTGTTCGCAAAATATTATTGGGTAGTTGAGCTGCAAGCTCTCTCTACAAAATCCAATTCAGGATAAGGAGTTTTTGAACTATAGATTTGTGCTAAAGATTGAACCCGCATAGCGGAAATCTCGGGAGCTTGCTCCCGAGCTGGATAGCGTTATAATAGGCGTTAGCCTATTATAAAAAATCTTACTATGGAATTAAGGCGTAATAGTCATCATGTTTTTCGGATAATGTATCACTTTGTGTGGATA
>CAMCXV010000027.1 GCA_945883665.1 Rickettsia typhi
ACTCCTATTATTTAAATTAATAAATAATAGGAATATAGATTGATACTAATGGATTAATATTGCTTTAAATATTCCACCTATAGGGTGGGTCAATTTTGGACGCACATTAACCCATTTACTGGGTCAGTATTGCACGCTTTTTAACAAATAGCTTTATTTTGTATGGAAGGATACGTAAAAATTTCATAATAAGCACAAATAAAGTAGGAAAATATAATTCAAACCTATTTGAATTTAGACCAGCAATAATTCTATCAGCTGCATCTTGTGAACTGATTATCATTGGCATTGTAAAATTGTTCATGTCTGTCATAGATGTTTTTACAAAACCTGGGTTTATAATTTTGATATCTATATTTTCTGGTGATTCTGCGTAAAGACTTTCAACAAAATTAATTAAACCAGCTTTGCTAGAGCTATATGGTTGACCAATTGGTAATCCTGTATAACCAGCTACACTGCAACAAAAAACTATTTGAGATTTTGATTGTTTTTCTAAGTAAGGTAGAACATTAATTGCTAAATTAATTGGAGCAATTAAGTTTACTTGCATTAACTGCTCAACAAAATCTTCTTTTATTTCTTTTATAGATTTAGGATCATATAGGGCAGCCATGAATATAATTCTATCTATAGTTTTGTATTGAGCGAAAACTTTAGTAATAGTCACTTTCATTGCTTTACTATCCGAAACGTCAAGAGGGAATATTTGATTATTAACACCCAATTTATCACTTAGATCTGCTAGTAGCTCTTGATTTCTTGCAGAAAGAATAAGATTAGCGCCACATTTTGATAGTCCAATAGCTAGCTGTCGACCAATACCGCTGCTAGCACCTATAATCCATATATTTTCATTGTTGAATTTCATTAATCCTATCTTTCTTTTGCATAAAGAGTGTTAGTTCAGAAACTGTAATACCAAATTTTTTAATATAAGATCTGTTGATCACAACGCCATCATTCATTTGCCACATCCAATCATCAAATTTAACTCTATATGTAGAATTATCAACAGTTATATCCATGGAATATTTCCAGTTCATAGAAGAACCAGAAGATTCGCCTGAAGCATTACCTATAATGTCATGAGCACTACCTAAGTATGTGCCATCCTTATTTTGGACTATCTTCCAAGTTCTTTGTTGTTTTTTTCCATTATAAAATGTAAAATCTTCTTCGAGTTTTCCTATATTGCCTTCCCAACTACCAAACATATCAACATCAAATTTTGTTGTAACACGACCTCTCCAATCTTGGATTATTCCCCAAGCTTTAATGTTACCAGTAAAATATTCTTTTAGATTAAATTCAGGTTTGGTATTATTGTAATAATTCAAATCACTACTTTTACAACCGACTAACATACTCATTACCCCTATTATTGTTATAAGAAATATTTTTTTCATAAGCTATGTTTTTTTATTTATCCTAATACTGTAACTAATCATAGCATAAGATACAATCTTGATGGCGCATGGTACTATTGAATATAAAAAACTAAGTAACAATAAAGTATCATTCTCATTTTTAACAGAATTTTGAAAACCAGCTTTATCAAGAAATAAAAGAACTATAGCAGATGAAATACCTAGTGATAATTTTGCGAGAAACGCAAGTATACCAAATAATAAAGTTGCATTATCCTCTAGTTTTTGTTTGTGCATTTGATCGGCAAGAATTGATGGGGGTATTGCTAAGTCAGCACTAAAGGCTATACCAGATATAGCACATATTATTGCATATTGAACAAGATCTCCTTCTTTTAGAAAAAACGCCCAAACAAAGCTCATAGTTGCAATAAGCATTGAAAAAGACCATGCTTTCTCTTTTCCTAATTTATTACTAAGATAATACCAAAGAATCATTCCTATTGCTCCAGATATGAAATACAGGAATAAAAATAACCCAGTGTAACTTGTTGCGTTCAAACAATATTTTATAAAAAATATTACAAGTACCGAGGGGATACTAGATGCCAGCATGCTAATAAAATATACTTTAAAAAAGTAACGAGTTTCAACTGATAATGCTCTTATAAATTTTGTATCAAATTTATAAAGTTTGATATTACCATATGAAGTATTTCTTTTGCACCAAATTCTTAAGGTTGTCATAGCTAAACACATGAAAATAAATAGTACAATGCTCATTATCAAAAATGTATTACTACTATTCATTTTAGACATTAACATAGCTGGTATTGATACCGCAAAAATTAAACCAATTAAATTACAACTCTCTCTGAAAGTGGTAATTTTTATTTGCTGCTTTTTATCTTGTGTCCACAGCCCGCCATAGGTATTAAGATTAATGGTCACAATACTATATGAACTGGTTGCTACTAACATCGCAATGAAAAACCAAATCTTTGCTGCTAAGATGTTAGGTTGAAATAGAGCGGAAAAACTAATTACTAAAGCAATTGAAGCAAGAAATATAATAGAATATCGGTATCTTGAATATTTATCACTCAGCATTCCAATAAAGGGGTCTTGCACTGCTTCAATAGACCTGAGAGCCAATAAACTAAATCCTAAATAACTTAAAGATACGCCGTAATTTGCGTTATAATATTCTGGAGCATAGACATATAAAGGTATGCCAGCAAAAGAAGTAAAAATAGCTACAAAACTATAGTAAAATAAATCTAGTTTAGTGATCTTAACTTTATTCATTTAGTACCACATCTTTAATATATTATTATATTAGGATAAGTTTAGGATTGTTGATATATTCAATTATGCCTTTTTTGCCTTTGCAGAGTTCATAAATAGCAGGGGAGATAATAAAATTAATAAGAATTTATTCATGTTTAATTTCTGCTTGGATCACATTTGTTCTATTTGATGTAAAGCTTGCAATACTTGCTGATAAATAAAATCTCCAAATTCTAATAAACTTATCATCAAAATTTAGTAATCTGATTTTATCAAGGTTTTTTTCAAAATTTTCTAACCAAGAAGATAATGTTGTAGCATAAGAATTACCAAAAGCATAGTAATCTACTACTTGTAATCCAGATTTTTTTGCCTCAAGTTTAAATTGTTCTATAGATGGAAGCATACCTCCTGGAAAAATAAAGCTTCTTATCATATCGCCAGTTTTTCTATATTTCTCAAAATAGATCTCATCAATGGTAATAGTCTGAATTATTGCTTTACCTTTATTCTTGAGTAAAGACTTGATTTTATTGAAATATACAGGCCAAAATTTTTGACCCACTGCTTCAAACATTTCTATAGAAACGATGTTATCATACTTTCCATCTAATTTTCTATAATCTTGGTAAAGAATATTCGCTTTGCCTTCAACTATTTTTTTCGCATAAGCATATTGCTGATCTGAGATGGTTATTCCTTTAACATCATAATCATTTTGGTAAGTAGCTCTTTCTGCAAAACCACCCCATCCACACCCAATTTCTAATAAACTACCAGAAGATTTTTCTAATCTATCTATTATTCTATCATATTTGTTATATTGAGCTTGCTGGAGATCTTCATTATCAATTTTATACAGAGCAGAAGAGTAAGTCATAGTTTTGTCAAGCCAAAGGGAATAAAATTCATTTCCTAAATCATAATGAGCGTGTATATTTCTTTTGCTGCCATTCAATGTGTTTGATCTAAGAGAATATAGAATCCTAGAAACAATATTGGATATTTTGCTACCGTAAACATAGCTATCAAGTGCACTAGCATTTTGCAGAGCAAATTTTAGTAGATCCGTTAAATTATCTGTATCCCACCAATTATCTCTATATGCTTCTGTTAGACCAACATCTCCTTTAGCGATCAAATTCGTGATTGTTCTATAATCATGAATAATCATAGTGGCGTTGATTCCTTCCTTGTTACCATCAAAACAATGCTCTTTTTGATCTGGTGTAATGAGTTTAAGTGTTCCAAATTCAATAGTATTTAAACTATCAATGAACCTATTAACTATTATTTTCTTTATCATATTTGTTCTCAATATTAGTAGTAAGTGTTTCTTTTATTTGTGCTGGTTTGGGAATATACTTTATTCCTTTTAATTTTAATTTAAGAGCTTGCCAATGTATCAATATAATTGTCTTAATTGTGATAAGAGGATATTTCCAAAAGAAATAATTAATATTTTTCTTCGATAAATCATGAAATTTACCAAAGATTGAGGTAACCAGTTTTTTGTTCCCATTATTATCAAAATAATCAATCCAAGCCCCACAGCTATTATGCTGAAAAGAGAATCTAAAGCAATATTTTCCTTCTCTTTCCAAAAATGGTGATACATGAAAGATTTTATCTGCGTAAATCAAATCTTTAGGTTTAATAATTTCATTATTCTTATGACTGCAAAAATAAAAATGCCTTTCACCAAAAGTATTATTAACCTCGCACAACACAGCACGAATTTTGTCTTTATCATCATTGCAAAACCAAAAACTCACTGGATTAAAAATATATCCCAATATTCTAGGCATTGTTAATAGATAAATTTCTTTGATTAAGTCGTTTAAACTATTATCATGCTTTATTAGTATATTTCTTATCCATAACTCACAGTTATTTTGATTGTTTTTTACTCCATGATCAGATTCGTAGAAACTCATCTTAGCAAATTTATTTATACTTAGTGTATTTGTAAGATTATTTGTTTGATTAATTAGCGATAACGGTAGAAGAAGATAGTAAGATTTATAATTGAATATATTCGTCTTCGGAAAAAATCTTTTATGATAAATATCAGCCAAAATTAATTTTGGTTCTACTGCCATGGTACATCAACCTCAAATTTTTTAGAAAGATTAACTGCGCTTAATAAACCATCTTCATGAAAACCATATCGTTGCCAAGCTCCGCAATACCAAACCCTGCTATTTCCTTGTATCTTAAATATGTTTTTTTGAGCATCAATAGCTTTTTGATTAAATACTGGATGCTCAAATTCATAAACATCATAAATCAAGTTTTTATTTGGTTCTTTAGCTGGGTTTAATGTTACTATAATAGGGGTAGAAGTATTTAAGCTCTGCAAATTGTTCATCCAGTAACTAAGGCTAATTTGCTGTTCTGATTTATTACTATTGGATAGATATACCCAACTCGACCATGCGCTCTTTTTTTTGGGCATAAAATTTATATCAGAATGCAGTACCATTAAGTTTTTTTGATAATTAATGCTTCCTAAAATATCTTGCTCAAGTTTAGTGGGAGATTCAAGTAGCTTTAGTGACGTATCAGAATGAGTTGCAAAAATCACATGATCAAATTCATCAATTATTTTATTTTTATGATGTATTTCAATACAATTATTACCTCTTACTACTTTTTCTATCTCAGAATTTAGCTTTATTTGTTCTACAAAGCTTTGGCTAAATTTTTTTATATATTCTTTACTTCCCCCTTGAACAGTATACCACTGGGGTTGATTAGCAATACTAAGTAATCCATGATTCTCAAAAAAATTAATAAATGTTATAGCTGGGAAATTTAACATTTCTTCAACTGAAGTACTCCAAATAGAACCGCCCATAGGTAATAAATAATATTTTTTAAACCAATCACTTAATTTTAAAATTTCTAATAATTGTTTTAGATTAATAAAAGCATTTTGCTCAACGGTAATTTTTGCCTTTGAATTAAACCTAAATATATCGTAAATCATCCTCCAAAAAGAGAGTGATATTAAATTCTTTTTTTGGCTAAATAATGAAGAAATAGTATCAGTGCCGTATTCTATTTTTCCTTGGTTTATACTAACACCAAACGACATTGCGCTCTTTATTACGTTGATATCAAAATATTTGAAAAGTGATGTTAAAAGAGGGTAATTAATTTTATTAAAAAATATAAAACCTGTGTCTACAGGAATAATGGTACCATTGTTATTTATATCAACTGTCCTTGCATGGCCACCTATGTAATCATTTTTCTCAAAAAGAGTAATATTATGCTTTTTGTTTAGTAAGTATGAAATAGCAAGACCAGATATACCTGATCCTATAACAGCAATTTTCATTGTTTTGAGATTATTTTATATTATATATACTAAGTTTTCAAACTTAGTATAATTTTTTCCTTTAGATAATCTAACAATTACCTAAAAAAAGACAAATTTTGGTATAAGATAATGATAAAATTACATATGTAAATCTATAAAATTTTTTATAAAATTTCTTTACTTACAAACCGACTATTTACTTATTAAAATATATTAATTTTATGTAAAGTCAAATAGTGATATATTTTATGTAAAGTCAAATAGTGATATAGGTGAATAATAAAGACTTATCTAAATAATATAAGCAATGAATTGAATATTTCATCTCTAACGCTGTTATACAAATTATATGAAATATTATCACCTATCATATTCTTTTATACTGTTTTAGCTGTAATATGATGTTTTATCAAAAATAAATGAATTTTAAAAAAATATAGCATCAGAAAATAAACCATTATAGCAATAATAATTGTTATAAATAATATTTGAGCTTTAACAGCAAAGCTAAGAGAATAATATAAATCATGAAAAAAATAGTTAGAAATACATAATACTGCAATCATGAAAAAAGCACTGATAATTATTTTATAAATAGATTTTTTAGTTTTTCTTTGAATCTTAAAATTGCCATGAGATTTTGCATATTTACTTAATAAAAATATATTATACCAAGCCGATATGCTTGAACCAATAGCAATTCCAACATGATCGAAAGGAATCATTAAAGCAATATTGAGAAAACTATTAAAAAGAAGAGAATAAACAGTTATGCGCATAGGGGTTTTTGTGTCGCCATTAGCATAAAAAATAGGAGTCAGTATTTTTGCAATTACAAAGGCAGGTAGTCCTAGAGAAAATGCAGCAAGAGCATAGGCTGTTTTGCTAGTATCTTCTGCAACAAAAGCTCCTCTTTCGTATATTAGATGAATGATAGGTTTTGCCAATAAAAACAACCCTAATGTAGCTGGTATAGAAAGTGCCAGAGCTATGATTATAGCGTTGTTTTGTAAATTATTAGCCCCTTCAATATCTTTCTTTTTGTAAATTTGAGATAATTCTGGTAATAAAATTGTTCCAAAAGTTACGCCGATGATAGCAAGGGGTAATTGATATAATCTCTCAGCATAAGATAAAATTGATACAGCCCCTGGGATGAAACTAGCAATAGATTGAGATATGAATAGATTAATTTGTTGTACGCCAGAGCTTATTGCCGCTGGTCCCATGTTTTTAAGTAATTTTATTACTTCTGGATCGTCATAAAAAGCAAGAGAAGGTGAAAAAGTTAATTTTGCTCTGAGTAAACAAAACCACATAAAAACAACTTGTAATATTCCTGCTAAAATTAGTGAATATGAAATAGCAAAATGAGATTTTAATTTTTCTTGCCATAGATATGTAAATAATATAACGCAAACATTCATAATAATTGGAACAAAAGCAAAGGCGGCAAATTTTTTGACTGAGTTCAACATTCCACCAAATATTGCGCTAATCGAGATAAAAATTAGGTAAGGAGTTGTTATTCTACATAATAAAATTGCTAACTCATATTTTTCTTGAATTTTGTAAAAACCCGGAGCAATTAAAACCATAAGATATGGCATAAATATTTGCATTAAGGTTGATAATATAATTAGAGAAATAAATAATAGAGTTAAAATTTCGCTACTAAATTTGCGAGCTGAGCTTTGAGATTCCAATAATTTTTGACTAAAAATAGGAATGAATACAACAGATAAAGCACCTTCTCCAAAAATTCTTCTAAATAAATTAGGAAATTTAAAAGCAATGTTTATGCAATCTGCAATAGAACTTGAGCCAAAAACCGAGGCAACAAACAATTCTCTTGCTAATCCAAAAATTCTAGAAAGCATTGTAAAGAAAGCAACGATAATTCCAGATTTAATCAACATGTATATGTATTATTTTCTTTCATTGTAAAAACTTAATACATATACATATATGAAAGATTATTTAGTGGCAACCACTTTGTTTCTTCCCTTTTTTTTTGCTTCGTATAAAGCTTTATCAACTTTGCTAAGAAAATCTTCTGCAGTTTCCCCTTGATGATACTCTGCTACTCCTATTGATGTTGTTTTATGTATTCTTCCTATTGGATCTGGTATAGCAAATCCTGTTGCTTCTATAAGGAAACGTGTTTTTTCAGCAATTGGAAGAGCTCCCTGTAAATCAATATTATTAAGTAACACTATAAATTCTTCACCACCATATCTTGCTACCACATCTGTCACTCTAAAAGAAGTCTTTAAAATAGAAGCTAGAGTTTTAAGAACTTCGTCTCCAGCAGGATGACCATAAGTATCGTTGACTTGTTTGAAGTGATCCATATCAAACATCATGATACAAAGCGGCTTCTTTGTTTCTTGGCTTTTTTGTACCATCTGTCTAACATCTATATCAAAATATCTTCTATTAAAAACGCCAGTTAAACCATCTTTTGTAGATAAATCAACGCTTTCTTCTAATTCAGTGCGTAGGTTTTCTTGATATTGTTTTCTCCTAAGTTGAGTTTTGACCCTAGCTTTTAATTCACTTTTGTCAATTGGATACATAAAATAATCATTAATACCAAGCTCCATACCCTTAATAACCATTGGTATATTTTCTTCGTCTGCAAGCATCATCAATACTGAATTTTTAAAATGAGGTTTTGAACGAAGAGTTACGGCAATTCGAAGTGGATCTATAGTATCTATCTGACAACTTATGATAATAAGATCGGGAATAAATAATCCAAGAGAATCTATTTGATTTAAAGACGATAAAATTCTAACTTGACCACAAAGCTCAGAGAGATGATCTTTAACATTTCTAGCCTGAATTACATCGTCATCAAATAATAATAGTTTACTTTCTGAAAAATTATCTTTTAATTCTACAACAGTTGCACCAAGCTCAGTATTAATAGTATTTCTTAGTTTTAATTCATCAATTACAGCTTTCATTCGAGCCAAAGATCTTACTCTAGCAAAAAGAGCAATGTCATTAATTGGTTTTGTTAAAAATTCATCGGCGCCAGCTTCCAAACCTTTTACCCTGTCTTCAAGTTCTGACAGAGCTGTTACCATGACAACTGGGATATGATTAGTTTCTGGATTTTTTTTAATTTGCTTACATGTTTCAAATCCATCCATTTCAGGCATCATAACATCAAGCAAAACTATATCTATTTTATTTTGTGCTAAAATCTTAAGAGCTGAAACACCATTATTTGCAGTAAATACAGTGTAATATTCCGCTAATAACTTAGCTTCCAATAGTTTCACATTTGAGTCTAAATCATCTACTACCAAAACTGTTGCGGTCATAATATTTAAATAATTTCTAGTTATTTATAAATTTTTCTATCGAAAGAAAAAATTTGTCAATAGAAAATGGCTTTGACGTATACAAATCGCAGCCAGATTCTGAAATTCTTATTTCGTCATTCTTCATAGCAAATGCAGTTATAGCTATAATGGGTATTTTTTTAGTTTCTGGATTTTGTTTTAAATCAACTATCAAATCTAGACCTGAAATCTCGGATAATTGTATATCCATCAATATAAGATCTGGCTTCCAATCTATAACCATATTCACTACATTTACACCATCTCTTGAAACTAAGAATTCATGATTTTTGATCATAAGTAAATCGCAAAATAGCTTTAGATTTAATTCATTATCCTCTACAACTAAAACTTTTCCCATAACCATAATAATATATCAAATATTTTAATCATCATATAATAATAATTTAAATTATGATTCTAGTTATCTGTTAATAACTAAAAACTCCTATCTTCTAGGATTATAGAGTAAAGTAATAATATAATTGTAGCTTAATTTACTTTATTCAGTGCCTAATACATTTCTTGTTGGGGATATGTGATGTTATTGTTGTGTAAAATCAATAATTATTACTCTTCTCAATCCCCCAGCTATTATTTTCATCTTGTAGATAAGACTCAAAATTAAACTTATCTATTGAAGATTTATTAATTATATTTTTTATGTCTTGACTAGAAATCAAGCTCGAATGATCGTACAAAAAAATCAAACGTTCACATTTTGCAATAAGCAAATTTTCGTTAGATGCAATTATAGAAAGAATTTTACTTTCACTTGCATTAATAATCATCATGTTTGATGAGTTATTCAAATTCTTAAGCTCTGAACCAATTAAAATATGCTGTATTTCTGGTAATAAATCATCTATAGTTGAATGTGGAATAAATTGTTTTTTAGAATATGTCCACAATACCCTGTCTAGTTCAACTGTATATTCTTTGCTGTTTGTATGGACAAATAACTTAATACCGTTATGATAACATTTTTCTGCAAGCATACAAAATGCTTTTGGTAATCTTTCCTGTGTAGTTTTATAATAACTAATTTTAATCATTTTTCTATAGTCAAGATTAATATGCTAAAATGCACTTATATAGTTCTTTTAAATAACAATGAAAGTAACATTCCTCTTTTAATAAAATCTTTAAAAGAAATAAGTGGTTCCTTTAGAAAAGAGTTTATCATCATTGATGATGGTTCAAAAGACAATTCTTTAGAATTAGTAAAGTTAGCTGCTAATGACTTGCCTAAAACTACCATTATTACTCAAAAAAATCATGGTTGGACAATTAGTATTAATAAAGCTATTACTTTAGCTAATGGAGATTATATTCATTTTGTAGAAGGAGGGGAGGTACTTTATCCTGAATCAACCACAATTATGATAGATTCATGTTTACAATTTGGTGCTGAAGTTTCGTGTGCAAAAACAAAAGAGATAAAAAATGAAAAAAACTTAAATTTTAAAAAAAAATTTTCTTTAGAGTCAAAATTGATCCAATCTCCTATAAATGAAATTCTTTTGAATCAAATACCAGCTTTACGAAATATTGGTGGGTCTGGAACTTTAGTCAAAAGATCTCTCCTTGAAAAAGTAGGCAAAGCAGATATGAGTATATATTCTCAGAATATTTCTTTATCTCTTAGATGTGCGAAATATAGTAATTTTGTTTCTATTAACAATGATTTATCTTTTAAAATTAACAATGCCGCATCAGAAGAAAAGGAATTTGCATCTTATAATAATCTACGAACAATATATAATTTTGCTATTAATCATCCTGATATTTTTCAAACACTTATCCCAGAAATGCTGGGAAATTTATCCTCTGAAGTATTGTCAAAAAAACTTAAATTTTTATATTATTTAGAATCTAAAAAAGCAAAATACATTAAATTACCTACTCTAGCTAATGTTCTTGAGTTTTATAAAAGCGAATATGAAAAATTATTTTAAATAAACACTTGAACTATAGTTTTTAAAGCATATATACAGAACTACAAACCTAGTACTCAAACTAAAAAATTTGAGTGTTTTTAGTAAACTTAAAATAATGAGGTTCAAAATGAATTTTATACCATTACATGATCGTGTTGCAATTAAGCCTATAGATCAAGAGGAAAAAACAGTTGGTGGCATAATTATTCCTGATAGCGCTAAAGAAAAACCTATGCAAGGGAAAGTTATTGCAGTTGGAAAAGGTTCTAAAGATAAGGATGGTAAGCTTATACCACTTGATGTAAAAATAGGTGATAAAGTTTTATATGGTAAATGGGGCGGAACAGAAGTGAAAGTTGATGGCCAAGAGTTCATTATCATGAAAGAAACAGATATTATGGGAATAATAAACTAATTAATTAAGTAACATATTTTACAAGGAGTAATTATTATGGCAAAACAAATAAAATACGGATCAAAAGCTCGTGAAGAAATGATCAAAGGAGTTAATATATTAGCAAATGCAGTTAAAGTAACTTTAGGTCCTAAAGGACGTCATGTTGCAATAGAGCAGTCTTTTGGCGCTCCTAGAGTAACGAAAGATGGTGTAACAGTTGCTAAATCTATTGAATTAAAAGATCCAGAACAAAATTTAGGAGCGCAGTTGGTTAAATCTGTTGCTAGTAAAACAGCGGATGTAGCAGGAGATGGAACTACAACAGCAACTATTTTAACTCAAGCCATAGTTAAAGAAGGTAATAAAGCAGTAGCTGCTGGCTTTAATCCTATGGATTTAAAAAGAGGAATTGATATTGCAGTCGCCAATGTGCTTGAGTCAATTAAAAAATCCAGTAAGCCTATTAGTAGCCATGAAGAAATAGCTCAGGTTGGTACTATTTCTGCAAATGGTGATAAAGAAATTGGCGAGCAAATTGCTCTTGCTATGAAAAAAGTAGGAAAAGAGGGTGTTATAACTGTAGAAGAAGCCAAGAATTTTGGTTTTGAAGTAGATGTTGTAGAAGGAATGATGTTTGATAGAGGTTATCTTTCACCTTATTTTGTAACGAATTCTGAAAAAATGATAGCTGAATTAGACAATCCTTACATCCTTATTTTCGAGAAAAAACTCTCATCTTTACAACCAATGTTACCAGTACTTGAGGCAGTTGTTCAGTCTTCCAGACCATTGTTAATTATTGCTGAAGATGTTGAAGGTGAAGCTCTTGCTGCTTTAGTGGTTAACAAACTTCGCGGTGGATTGAAAGTAGCTGCTGTAAAAGCTCCGGGTTTTGGAGATAGAAGAAAATCAATGCTTGAAGATATAGCAATTTTAACTGGTGGAGAGTTAATCAGTGATGATTTAGGTATGAAATTAGACAATGTAAATCTTTCAATGCTAGGTAGTGCTAAAAAAGTTAAAATTTCTAAAGAGGATACTGTTATAGTTGATGGATCTGGAGCAAAAGTAGATATTGAATCTAGATGTTCCCAAATTCGCAAACAAATAGAAGAAACAACATCCGATTATGATAAAGAAAAGCTACAAGAAAGATTAGCAAAACTTGTTGGTGGCGTTGCTGTGCTTAAAGTTGGTGGAGCTACTGAAACTGAAGTTAAAGAAAGAAAAGATCGTGTTGACGATGCGCTACATGCTACTAGAGCTGCTGTAGAAGAAGGTGTTGTTCCCGGTGGTGGCGTTACACTATTTTATGCTGCAAGAACACTAGAAAATCTTAAAGGCTCAAATTCTGATCAACAAGCTGGTATAGATATAGTAAAGAAAGCTCTGCAAGCTCCTGCAAGACAAATAGCTGAAAATTCAGGGGTTGATGGTGCTGTTGTTGCTGGTAAATTAAGTGATAGTAGTTCTACTACTTTTGGTTTTAATGCTCAAGATATGGAATATGTTGATATGTTTAAAGCTGGTATTATAGATCCTACTAAAGTAGTAAGAACGGCTCTTCAAGATGCTGCTTCTGTTGCTTCATTGATAATTACAACAGAAGTTATTATTACTGCTGACCCAAGCATTAAAGATGATGCTCCATCTGCCGGTGGTGGAATGGGCGGAATGGGCGGTATGGGTGGAATGGGTTTCTAAAAAACCTATCAATACATATTGATACTATTGTGGTAAGGGGATTAAGATTTTTATCCCCCTTATCACAACCATAAATTTAAAATTTTGTAAGTTATATAAGATCGATTTGCTATTTAGTTCAATCTATCTCGCCTTGTGCTTTAAATGAATAAAAAGAAAGAGGAGAATACATGAATAGTTTTACTAATTTCTCAGTTATTGGAAGTGGAAGTTGGGGTAGTGCAATTGCCTGTCATTTATCAAGAATACATCAATCAGTCAAAATATATTCTGATTCGCAAGAGATAGCCGATGAAATAAATAATAAAAAGCTTAATAGTAAGTATCTTGGCTCCATTACTTTAACAAGTAATTTGATTGCAACAAATCAAATTGAAGAAATCTTAGATTCGGAAATAATATTTATTGCAGTTCCTTCCTCTGCCTTCGGAAATGTATTAGAACAATTAAAACAATATAATATTCCGTCAACCACCATTTTTGTTATAGCTACTAAAGGAATTTCTTCTGAACCAATAGAGCTTCTTTCTGAAAAATTTAAAAGAGAGCGAGCGAATCCTTTTGCTTTTTTTTCTGGTCCAAATTTTGCCAATGAAGTAGCTTTAGAAAAATTCACAAGTGCGACTATTTCTTCAGAAGATTTACTTCTTGCCAATGATTTAGCAAAGAATTTATCAACGCCATATTTTGAGATTTCTACCACAGATGATATTATAACTATTCAAATAGCATCTATTGTAAAAAATATAGTAGCTATAAAAAGCGGTATTTTAGAGGCTAGTGATGCTGGGGATAATGCAAAAGCATGGCTTATTACCAAAGCTTTACAAGAAATATCGCTAATTTCAAAGGCAATGGGTGGTAGACAAGAAACTCTATTAGAGCCAGCGGTAATTGGGGATTTAATTTTGACAAGCTATTCTCAAAATTCACGCAATACTAAATTTGGCTTCCTAATGCATCAAAATCAATATTCTAAAGATTTTATTTCTTCCTATCCGATATTAGTGGAGGGCGCTGAAGCTGCAAAACTCATAGAATCTTTTGTTCTAAAATATAATATAAAATTATCTGATCTCCCTATAATTAACTCCGTGGTTAAAGCAATACACAATGCTAAATGACAGAAAATTTGCACTAACTAATTAATAAACTTAATTTAGTCATAGATTCTTCTAAAACTCTTATTGCTGATTGTAGTAATTTTAGTAGCTTGTTGCTCTTTCCAATCAAGTTAATACAGACTTTAAGCTTAAATGGATAATGTTTGATCTGGTTTATGATAGGCATAAAAATAGCTAAGTTAGCTCTGTGTTTTTTAATCTATGATAAAAAAGAGACAATCATGACTGATTAATCACATACTTACATAGATTTGTAGTTTGTAATAGTTTTTTTGCTGTATAAAATTCAATAGATTTGTAATGATTTTTATGGAGTGTTGATCTGTGCCTTTACGTAATATTGAATATCTAATTAATGAATTTCAACAAAAAATGTATTTAGAGAGTCAACAGAACATACCAAACGATGTTCTTCTTAATGATTATCTTAACAATATGGAGCTCCTAGTATGTGAACAAAAAACTATTCATGCTGGTGTAACATTCTTTCTGTACTTTCGTTTTAAATCAGTAGCAAAATATATGTACAAGCTATTGTAAAGCGATAAAACACATTTTACCTTTTGAGTTAGAATTTAATATAAACAAGAGGGTAATGAATATGTTTTATCAAGAAAA
>CAMCXV010000028.1 GCA_945883665.1 Rickettsia typhi
AACAGCCGTACCCTTGGGACCTTCTCCAGCCCCAGGATGTGATGAGCCGACATCGAGGTGCCAAACGATTTCGTCGATATGGACTCTTGGAAATCATCAGCCTGTTATCCCCGGCGTACCTTTTATCCGTTGAGCGATGGCCCTTCCACGCGGGACCACCGGATCACTATGACCGACTTTCGTCTCTGCTCGACTTGTCAGTCTCGCAGTCAGGCTAGCTTATGCCATTGCACTCTAACAGTTGATTTCTGACCAACCTGAGCTAACCATCGCGCGCCTCCGTTACTATTTAGGAGGCGACCGCCCCAGTCAAACTACCCACCATGCATTGTCCCAAATCCTGATTCAAGGATTCATGGTTAGATACCAAGAATTAAAAGGGTAGTATCTCACATTTCGACTCCACAAGTGCTTGCGCTCTTGCTTCATAGTCTACTACCTATTCTGCACATTTAATCCCTAATACCAGTGCAAAGCTATAGTAAAGGTGCACGGGGTCTTTCCGTCTAACCGCGGGTACTCGGCATCTTAACCGAGAATTCAATTTCGCTGAGTCGATACTGGAGACAGCGGGGAAGTCGTTACGCCATTCGTGCGGGTCGGAACTTACCCGACAAGGAATTTCGCTACCTTAGGACCGTCATAGTTACGGCCGCCGTTCACTGGGACTTCAATTCAGAGCTTGCACGCCTCCTTTTAATCTTCCAGCACTGGGCAGGCGTCAGACCCTATACATCGTCTATTGACTTAGCAGAGCCCTGTGTTTTTAATAAACAGTCGCTACCCCCTGGTTTGTGCCACCTACAACTGGTTGCCCAATCATAGGTCATCTTTCTCCCGAAGTTACAGATGCAATTTGCCTAGTTCCTTCAGCATCGTTCTCTCAAGCGCCTTGGTATACTCTACCTGTCCACCTGTGTCGGTTTGGGGTACGGTCTTAATTGGAGAGTTATTTCCTGGAAGTTCCTCACTGCACACACAATCCAATAAGCATGTACAACTTTCGAACTTCGTCACTTCTCCTAGGTTCAGGAATATTAACCTGATTCCCATCGACTACGCCTTTCAGCCTCATCTTAGGGGCCGACTAACCCTGCGCAGATTAGCTTTACGCAGGAAACCTTGGACTTTCGGCGAGAATGTCTCTCACATTCTTTATCGCTACTTATGTCAGCATTCTCACTTCCGATACCTCCAGCAACCCTTACAGGTTACCTTCGCAGGCTTACGGAACGCTCCGCTACCACTCATATGTTTACATATGAATCCGCATCTTCGGTACATGACTTTAGCCCCGTTACATTGTCGGCGCAGGAAAACTTAATTAGACTAGTGAGCTATTACGCTTTCTTTAAATGATGGCTGCTTCTAAGCCAACATCCTAGTTGTTATGGTTTTCCCACATCCTTTAACACTTAGTCATGATTTTGGGACCTTAGATGGCGGTCTGGGCTCTTTCCCTCTCGACCACGGACCTTAGCACCCATGGTCTGTCTGCTATACTGTACTCACTGGCATTCGGAGTTTGGTTAAGTTTGGTAAGTCTGTTGGACCCCCTAGCTTATCCAGTGCTCTACCTCCAGTGGTAATCATATAACGCTCTACCTAAATAGATTTCGCGGAGAACCAGCTATCTCCGAGTTTGATTGGCCTTTCACCCCTAACCACAGCTCATCCCCTAATTTTTCAACATTAGTGGGTTCGATCCTTCAGTGGATGTTACTCCACCTTCAATCTGGCCATGGCTAGATCACCCGGTTTCGGGTCTAATTCGTCGAACTATATTCGCCCTATTCAGACTCGCTTTCGCTACGCCTACACCTAACGGCTTAAGCTCGCTCGACAAACTAAGTCGCTGACCCATTATACAAAAGGTACGCCGTCACAGAAATAAATTTCCGCTCCGACTGATTGTAAGCATTCGGTTTCAGTGTCTATTTCACTCCCCTTATCGGGGTTCTTTTCACCTTTCCCTCACGGTACTTGTTCACTATCGGTCGCTAGAGAGTACTTAGGCTTGGAGGGTGGTCCCCCCATGTTCAAACAGGATTTCACGTGTCCCGCCTTACTCTAGGACTTAAAAAAGCTTTACCTATACAGGGCTATCACCTATTATTGCCAGTCTTTCCATACTGTTCTAGTTTACTTTTAAAAGCCACTTGCCTGGTCCGCGTTCGCTCGTCACTACTAACGGAGTCTCTGTTGATGTCCTTTCCTTCAGCTAATGAGATATTTCAGTTCACTGAGTTCGCCTCATATGACTATGTATTCATCATATGATACCTGATAAATCAGGTGGGTTTTCCCATTCGGAAATCTTCGGATCAATGCCTATTCACAGCTCCCCGAAGCTTATCGCAGTGTATTACGTCCTTCATCGCCTTCTAGCGCCAAGGCATCCACCAAATGCCCTTATATTATTTACTTTATTAAAACTTGAGATTACAACGATGTATGCAGAGTTAAATCTGCACAAACAGTATCCACTCACGATATTTAAGATATTTTTATCGCGGTGTAGTAATTAGTTTTTATTCTCTATTAACTTTTCAAACAGCTGCAAACTTAAATTAGCTTGCGTGAAGATTTTTATATAGATAATTAAAACGCATGTCAAACAATATTTTAAAAAAAATCAAAAAATTAGCTTTTAATGGTAGCAACTATAAAACTACTAAGTTCTAAATAACTTTTATTACTCGGCTAAATTCCAACAATTAGGCAATTTAAGATCGTTAACTAAGCAGTTATTTCAATAAATAGTTGAAACTCGTTGAAACTATAATGTAATATCAAAGGTAAATTAAGTTTTTAAAACCATATAGAGTAAATAAGTATGAGTAAATATACGTATACACAGTTTGTGAAAACAGAAGAGTTAGATAATATGACTAAAGACGCTACTGGCGGTGCTACTGCAAACTTCTTTGCTGGAAGCAAGATTGGACTCTCTAATGAGACACAACAAGCAAATATCTTATATTCAGCTGTAAGAGATTTAGGAGGTGATCAAGATCATCCCATAGTGAAAGCTCTTGAAAAACATATGATTGAAATAGGTGGTATCAGCCCAGAAAAAATTCAAGACGTTGTAACACAAGGAAAAGACTACGTAACACAAGAAGCAGTTCCTAAAGAATTTGGTCGGTTTCAAAGCACTCCAACAAAGGAAAAAGTCAGCTCAGCAGCTGTAGAAGAAGAAGAGTTTGGTGAATTTCAAAGCGCTCCAAAGTTAATGGATAATTACAATAAGCACAAATACGATGCAAAGGTAGATAAAACATTAGTAGAGGGAATAGAACCAACTCAAGCTGCTAAATTTTTACTTATAGGCAAAACTCCAGAGCAACAAGCTGATGTACTTTACTCTATTAGTCGTAATGTAAAAACTTCTGAAGATCCTCTAGTTGCAGCATTAATTTCAAATATGGTAGAAAATAATATTGCTACCAGAGGTACTCTTGAGCGCATAAGTTTAGAAGATATAGCTTTCAAAGAACCAGAAATAGCAAAAGCTCAGGAAATTTTTACTCCAGAAGAGATAACCAGCATAAAAGAAGCTTCGAAATTAGAAAAACAAAAAGCAGCCCTCAGGGTTAAAAAAGAAAATTTAAACATAGAAGAAGCAGCGCATAGCGGTGGTACCAACACTCAACATCAGAAAGGAGAAGAACGCACAGAGCCACGCGCTATAGATAGTTTTCTATTTGAAGAAAAAGCGCAGGCAATGAAAAAAGAACTGGCTTCTAGCAGAGTTGACGCAATAACTCAAGCTGTGCGCGAGGAAATACTCGCAAAACAACAAACATTGCTACAGAATGAAATAGCTAAACTCGATGCAGCAACACCCGCTCTTACGGCAAAGGCGGCAGAAATAAAGAGTCCTGAATATTGGTATGAAGATCAGGATATTAAAGGAATTTTAGAAAAACAACTTGGTAGTAAAGCTGTAATATTACCAGCGCTATCTAATAGCAAAGAATTTATCCAATCTTCCATAAGAGCAAATCTTACTGAAATTACCAAAGACAAGCCCGCTGTAATTCCAATAAACTTAGGAGAAAAACATTGGGCTGCAATGTCTTTACACAAAGATGATAAAGGTAATTTGGTTGTATTTTTTAATGACCCTCAGGGCATACCATTAAATACGAGCCCAGATTCTGAAAGTGGTAAATATATTGCAGCTCTTAAAGAATCTATGGGCAAAGATAAAGTCACAATTATAGATTTACAAACAAGTCAACAAACTGATGGATCATCATGCGGACCTTTTACCAGCGCAAATCTTATAGCTCTTGCAGAGCTGAAAAGCGATGAACTTAACGAAGCAGCAGCTAAAGCAAAAATTACTGCAGTAGGAACGGATGCATCAGCAATTCGCCAATCTCATGGTGAGATTACACTTGCAGAGAATACCTCAAAGATAAAAGATATGAAACCTGAAGATTTCAGGCAATATTTACAATCCGCAGAAGGAAAAGAGAAAGTTGCAAATCTTTGCAAAAAACCAGAAATACAAAAAGCTCTTAATGCAATTGAAGTTGAAGGCTATAAAAAAATTCATACAGATTTTAAAGATAGTTTTAAAGATGTCTCTTGGGCAGAAGAAAAATCAGCTGGAACAAAAACTAAATCATGCGAAATTAAAAATGATGATGGAGAAACTGTTGCCAACATTAAGGAAACAACTCATGATAAAGCGCCAATTGCAGTAACACTTGAAAATGGTGAGAGTGTAAAAGTCAATAGTTACAGAACAATAAATTTTCCAACAAAACTAGAAAATGGCAATGGCCCTCTACATTTATCTATGGCAGTAAAAGATGAAAATGGCAAAAACATTGCTGAAAAACATGCCGTTTACTTTACTGCGCATTATGATGAACAAGGTAAGTTAACCGAGGTAAGCTCACCAGTTCCTGTTAAATTCATGGGAAAAGGAGACGATGCCATAGGTTATATCGAGCGCGATGGAAAAGTATATACATTACCAGTGACCCAAGGTAAATATAAAGAAATGATGCAAGAAGTTAGCAAGAATAAAGGTCATGGGGTCGATCTATCACAAGAATTAGAACCTATTGCTGAGAAAGCCCTAGCTAGAGACATGATTATGTCAACAACTCCATTGACACAAGACAAAACAGACAAAAAGAAGGAGGTGCAAGAACGAGTAGAAGCTCCATCTTTTGTAGAAACACTACCTGTACAAGTAAATATTTCAGGCACTGAAGCAGACAAAAAAGAACAAATGAATAGTTTTTTAAGAGAACACTCTCCAGAACAAATAGTCTCAACTCTAAAGGCAGAAGTAAAAAAAGGCAATACTGAATTTATTGAAAAATTGACCTCAAATATTGGCGCTTCTGGTAAAGAAATTACAACAGAACAATATAAAGAGGTTTACGATATGGGCATGGCTGAGGCAAAAAAGATTGCACAAACCCCTGATAAATCAAAAACTTCACAACAGCAAAATTCTTACCTTGGAACAATGCATAAATCATGTGAAAAACTATTATCTCAAGCTGGTATCCAAGAAGCTGAGCATAAGAGCTCTGTATCATCAAATAACTTAACACATTTTCAAATTGCACAGCAACAAGCGAAAGGAAGCGGAGTAGGAGGACCATGATAAAAGTAGGAAGCTCACACCCTACAAATTAGTCCATCAAACTTCAGTCTTATTAACACGAATTTAGGATAAGGAGGGTGTGGAATTAGACGTAAGAGTAAGAAAATAATTGATACAACACCCAATTAGGGTAATAGCATATTATGAGTCTGTAATACACTTTGTGTAAGTTAAAAAAGAAATGGTAGAATCACCATAGATTTAAAATATTCAATTTGCCCTTTATCAGCCGTTACAAAAAGATTCTTAGTACTAAGACTAAGTGAATTTAGAAAAATTTCAATATCCTTAGCACAATTTTTCTCTAAGCTATCAGCAATTATTACATTTGCTCCTTTTTTTGATTTACTAGGTAAATGATGAACAAAATTCCAAAATAGTAATCTAAAAATATAAGGTAACGCATCTTTCAAGATCCCATCATATTTTTTTTCAGTGAAATTTGGTTCGCAAGGAGTGATTAAGTAAATTTTCATCACTAGAAACTATTATAAATTCTATAAATTTGTGATTATTAACCAAGCTTTTTGCTTTTTCTATTGCTAGATTTAAAAGCATCTGAGAATTATAGAATTCCTCATTATTTAGTACTTCATCTGGTATTGGATCATTATTCATCGGGAGAAGTAAATTGATAGAATATTTTGACAAAGTGTCAGCTAGCTCTTTTTCAAAATTTTTAAATAGGTTATTTTTTAGATCATTTGTTATAGTAGGCGCCTTATCGTTTCCTTTACAAAGACCAAGTTTTTCATCATGAACTTCTTTGAGCTTTTTTAAACTTTGCGGATTAGCATTTTCTAATTCCTCGATTACAGATTCAACCTCACGTGGTTCTACCCTTAAAACCAAAACACTCTTCTTTTATTAAAAAGCAGAGTTTAGGAATAACATAAAACCTATTGTCTATTAGAAATGATTTTTTATCATCACAGAAATTACCTTTATTTTCACCCAAGAAACCTAAAAACTCTAATAAAACTGTTTCTGTTATAGCAAATTTAGGTTTCTTTGGATCTAAATTTTTAATCTCAGTACCAAAATCAACCTTCTTTTTATGAAACTCAATTAGTGTTGTGGTATCTAAAATTATATATTCAAAGCTTCTTGTTTCATCAAATGTATTTTTCATTTTTTCTTTCTATTAGAATAAACAATTATATTCAATCTTTACCTTATTTGTTCTTTTTAATACATCTTCAATTAAAAGAAGAATTGAAAAACTAACCCACTAATTTTCTATGTTTATATTTAGGGTTTTTGGTATCTTCTCCCATATGGTTAACCATATAATTATGGTAATCCTCATAATTACCTTCAAACCACAATGGAGTACCATCTTTATCATAAGCAATAATATGAGTGGCTATTCTATCTAAAAACCATCTATCATGACTTATTACAAAAACACAACCAGCAAAATCAAGAATAGCATCCTCTAATGCTCTCAAAGTATCAACATCAAGATCGTTTGATGGTTCATCTAATAAAATAACATTAGCTCCAGATTTTAGCAATTTAGCCAAATGCACTCTGTTTCTTTCTCCACCAGATAATTGCCCCACTTTTTTTTGTTGAGCAGCTCCTTTAAAATTAAAAGCTGAACAGTAAGCTCTGCTTTTAATTGATATACCACCAAGTTCTAAAACCTCAAGACCCTCGGAAATTTCTTCCCAAACATTTTTATCATCATTTAAATGATCTCTTGATTGATCTACATAACCAAGTTTTACGGTATCACCTATATTAACTTTTCCACTATCAGGCTGTATTTTACCAGTTATTATATTAAATAATGTAGATTTACCAGCTCCGTTAGGACCAACTATACCAACAATCGCTCCTGGTGGGACTCTAAAACTAAAATCAGAAAATAAAATCTTTTCACCAAATTTTTTTGTTAAATTATCTACTTCTATTACTAAATCACCAAGTCTTGGACCATTTGGCACTATAATCTGTGCTGCACCATTAACATCATCTCTTTTCTTGTTAAGTAATTCTTGATAAGCATTAATCCTTGCCTTACTTTTTGTCTGGCGACCTTTAGGAGAAGCTTGCACCCATTCAAGCTCTCTTTTTAGTTGGCGAGATCTATCTCCCTCTTCTTTTTCTTCTTTGCTAATTTTTTCATGTTTCTGTTTTAACCAAGAAGAATAGTTTGAGTGCCACGGCACACAATTACCTCTATCAACTTCTAATATCCATTCTGCAACATTATCTAAGAAATAACGATCGTGAGTAATAGCAACAACAGTACCTTTATATTCTTTCAAATAATTCTCAAGCCAAGAAACTGATTCAGCATCTAAATGGTTAGTTGGTTCATCAAGCAAAATCATGTCTGGTTTTTCAAGTAATAACTTACATAAAGCAACTCTTCTTTTTTCTCCACCAGAAATTTTTGTTACATCATTATCCTTATCTGGACAACGTAAGGCCTTCATGGCAATATCAACTTCCCTTTCGATGCTCCAAGCATCACAAGCATCTATTTTTTCTTGTAAATCTGCTTGACGAATAAGCAAATCATTCATTTCATCATCCGTAATTTCTTCAGCAAATTTATTACTAACTTCATTAAACTCGTCAAGTAGCGCTGTCTTTTCTTTAAGACCATCCATAATATTTTCAAAAACATTCTTTTTAGGATCTAAATGAGGTTCTTGAGGTAAATAACCAATCTTCATTCCTTCTGCAACAAATGCTTCTCCTTCATACTCCTTATCGATTCCAGCCATGATTTTAAGAAGCGTTGATTTACCCGCGCCATTATGACCTATTATACCAATTTTAGCACCAGGTAAAAAAGACAACCAAGTTTCTTTTAAAATTTCTTTACCATTGATTGACTTCTTCAAGCCCTTCATAACATAGACATATTGATAAGACATTCGTTTATTCCTTTAATAGTTTATAATTTAAAAATTTTTACCAGATTTTATCCAATCATCATTGAATTTCTTAAGACCTACTTCAGTGAGTTGGTGATTTATCATCTCTGATAAGATTTTTATAGGTAGTGTAACAGCATTTGCTCCATTAAGAGCTACTTGCTTAACATGATCTAGCGTTCTTATAGACGCCGCAAGTATTTCAGTTTTTATTAAATAATTATTATACACAGATCTTATATCAGAAATCAATCCTATACCATCATCTCCTATATCTTCAAGTCTACCAACAAAAGGAGAAACATAAGTTGCTCCCGCTTTGGCTGCTAACAATGCCTGATTTAAACAAAAACACAAAGTCATATTTACTTTTATATTTTGTTTTGAAAAATATTTACAAGCTTTTATTCCAGACCATGTTATAGGTAACTTAATTACTAAATTACTATCTATTTCTAATATTTTATTTCCTTCCTTAATCATCGACTGAAAATCATTAGATACTACTTCTACAGAAATATCCCCTTTTAACAAAAGAGCAAGTTCAGTAATAATCTCTGAGAAACTCATTGGAGTTGATGCCATCAATGTAGGGTTAGTAGTAATACCATCTATGATTCCGTAATCAACAAATTTACTAATTTCCGCAACATCTACACTATCCAAAAATATTTTCATAGTTAATTAATTTTAGCTAAAATTGAATCCAGCTCCTCAAGGTTTGAATAATAAAAAGATATCTTACCCCCATTCCAGGAATTTTCAACAACAACTTTTACTCCGTATTTTTCGCTCAGTGTCTGACCAAGGATTATAAAATCATCACTCATTGCAGAATCTAGATTATTTTCAAATTGTTGCTTTCTTTTTTTTTCAACCCCATGTGTTTTTCTAGTTAACTCTTCAGTTTGCCTTACATTAAGATCATTTGAAACAATTTTATTTGCTAATTCTTCAGCATTTTCAAGACCTATTAAACATCTTGCATGACCCATACTGAGCTGTCCGTTATTAATCATAAGTTTAATAGACTCAGGCAAATGGTTTAATCTTAATAAATTCGCTACATGGCTTCGGCTTTTACCAAGTGAATCAGCTAATGTTGCTTGTGTATAGCCAAATTCATTTATTAGCTTTGCATAACTTTCAGCTTCTTCTATAGCAGTTAGCTCTTCTCTTTGAATATTTTCAATTAGTGCAATCTCAAATATTTCTTGATCAGACAAATTCTTAATTATGACTGGAATTTCTTTTAAACCAACAATTTTACAAGCACGATACCGTCTTTCACCCGCTATGATTTTATATTTTCCATTACTAACAGTATTAACTATTATTGGTTGCACCAAGCCATTACTCATTATAGAATTAGCTAGTTCTTGCAATTTAACTTGGTCAAAATTTTTGCGTGGCTGATATTTACCAATCTCAATTTGATCAATATCTACTATATTATTTGTATCACCCTCTACCGGTATAATTTTTTCTTTCAGCAAAGATGATAAACCTTTGCCCAACACTCTATTCCTCATATTTCTCCTAATTTTAAGCTATTTTAACTGAAGGCATAAATTTTATTTCATTAGCAATAATTTCTTTAGCAAGTTCTATATATGCCATTGATCCAGAACATTTATAATCATAAATAATTACTGCTTTACCATGAGATGGAGCTTCAGAAACCCTTACATTCCTTGGTATCGTGGTTTTATACACTAAATTTCCAAGACATCCTCTTACATCATTTTCTACTTGCTCAGTAAGTCTGTTTCTTTTATCATACATTGTAAACAAAATTCCACCTATTTTGATTTCAGGATTTAACTTTTTCTCAACTATTTCCACAGTTTTTAACAAATGACTTAGACCTTCAAGTGAATAAAAATCACACAGCATAGGTATTAGAACTTCATTACAAGCAACTAAGGCATTTAACGTTAACAAACTAAGAGAAGGTGGGCAATCAATTATTATATAATCAAAATTATTTTTTATTTCACTAATTTTATTTAATAAAATATTTTCATGGTTTTTTAAATTTACTAAATCAAGCTCAATTGCTGCTAAATTCGTATTAGCTGTAATGATCGATAAATTAGGTATTTCTGTTTCGAGAATTGCATCTTTTATAGATCCAATCCCTGTAAATAAATTGTATGATGTAATTTTTCTTTTTAATTGTTCTATTCCAAGACCACTACTTGTATTACCTTGTGAATCAATATCTATAATCAATACTTTTTTACTCATCACAGCAAAAATTGTTGCTAGGTTTACAGCTGTTGTCGTTTTTCCAACACCACCTTTTTGATTAACAATTGCTATAACTTTCCCTTTCATAACAATCTTTTAATGTTTGAAATTTCAACTATTTTACCATCACCAGTAATGCTATCATGAAGCAAAACATTAAACAACCAATGTTTATTTGCTTCTATTACTTCTTTATCACAGTTTTTACCCTTAAGTAACAGCATCTTACTCAACTTTAAATTACTTGTGAGTTGTAATATATTACTTATGCTACCAAAACCTCTGCTAGTTAGAATATCATAATCACCTTCAAAATTATTATCTAACCTTTCTTCAATGATATTAATTTTATTTAGTGATAATTTGGAAGCTTGCCTTAAAAAAACAGCTTTTCTTGAATCACTCTCCACAAGAGTTACATCCTTCACTCCACCTATCGACAAAATAACACCAGGCAAACCAGCGCCTGAACCAATATCAACTACCCTCTCATCAAGCTTTATATATTTAATCAACTGCAGAGAATCCAGAATATGCCTTTCCCAAAGATCATATTCAGAATTTTTAGATATCATATTTATTGATTTATTCCACTTAAGTAACAATGATTGATACTCTACCAACCCTCCACGTGAAACATTTAAATTATCTATAATCATTTTTTACGCTTAGTTTTTAAGTATATTATGATTGTAGTAAGAGATACTGGTGTTATCCCTGATATTCTGCGAGCTGCACCAATAGATCTTGGTTTATAAAAATTAAGTTTTTCTCTAATTTCTGTGGATAGGCTATGTATCTCATTATAATTAATATCACTAGGGAGATCTAAAGATTCATCCTGTATAAATAATTGTATATCCAAAGCCTGTCTCTTTAAATAAGAGGAATATTTGGATTCATTTTCATAATATTTTAAATAATCAACATTTTCCTTATTTAATTCGGGAAAAAATTCTATCACCTTTTGAAGACCGAAATTTGGTAACCCTAATAACATAAAAGCTGTTTTATACGAACCATCCTGAGAAATTAAACAGTTTTTATTTTGAATTGCACTAGTTGTTAGACTCAGTTCTTCAAGTTTTTGTTTTATTCTTTGAAACTCAGAGAACTTCCGTTCAAATTGATTTTTTCTTTCTTCGGATACAATATTTGCTTTTATAGCTAAAGGAGTAAGCCTAATATCAGCATTGTCAGCTCTGAGAGTCAATCTATATTCAGAGCGAGACGTAAAAATCCTGTAAGGCTCTGCTGTACCAAAATTTATTAAATCATCAATCATGACTCCTATATAAGCATCTGATCTTGATAAAGTAAATTTCTCTCTAGATTGAGCATAAAAAGCTGCATTAATACCAGCTATTAAACCTTGAGCAGCAGCTTCTTCGTAACCTGTAGTCCCATTAATTTGACCAGCAAGAAATAGATTTTTTATTTTCTTTGTCTCTAAAGTATCAAAAAGCTCCCTAGGATCCACAAAATCATACTCAATTGCATAACCAGGTCTAATCATTTTTGCATTTTCAAGACCATTAATAGATTTTAAAATCTCAAGCTGAACATTCTCTGGTAAAGAAGTAGATATACCATTAGGATAAACCGTGTAGTCATTTAGTCCTTCTGGTTCTAGAAAAATCTGATGACTATTTTTGCTAGAAAACTTAACTATTTTATCTTCTATAGAAGGACAATATCTAGGACCAACACCTTCAATTTGACCAGAATACATAGCAGATAAATGTAAGTTATTCTTAATAATTTCATGCGTATTTTGGTTTGTTCTTGTAATATAACAATTTATTTGCGGTACTTCAATTTTTCTAGTTAACTCAGAAAAAGGTCTTGGAATCAAATCTCCAGGTTGGATTTCAGTTTTAGTATAATCTATTGTCCTACCGTCAATTCGAGGTGGAGTTCCAGTTTTTAATCTTCCAACAGTGAAATTATGATTGCGAAGAGTTTTTGACAAACCATAAGAAGGATCCTCACCAACTCTACCACCTGGGATCTTTTTTTTTCCGATATGAATTAAACCAGATAAAAATGTACCAGTTGTTAGAACAACAGAATGACAATCAATTTTACCAGAGTTTTTAGTTAAAACACCTATAACCTTACCTTGATCAATTATTATATCCTCAACAGAATCATATAAAATAGTTAGGTTAGGGTATTCATTTAAAATAGAAAACATTTCGTTTCTATACAAAGATCTGTCAGCTTGAGCCCTGGGACCCCATACCGCTGGTCCCTTACTCTCATTGAGCATTTTGTAATGTATTCCAGACTTATCAATCACTCTTGACATTAAACCATCTAAAGCATCTATTTCCTTGACAAGAGTTCCTTTTCCAACACCCCCAATCGCAGGATTACAAGACATTTCTCCTAAATTTTTTAAATCGAGAGTTATTAACAAAGTATCGCTTCCAGTTCGCGCAGATGATGCCGCTGCTTCACACCCAGCATGCCCACCACCGACAACAATTACAGTAAATTTTTTCATTTCACGTGAAACATAACATTACTTTAAAACCTCTTCGTTTTTAAAGAAAAAAGATATTTCCCTTTTTGCGCTATCTAAACTGTCTGAACCATGGATACTGTTAGCCTCTATATCTAAAGCAAAATCTTTTCTTATTGTGCCATGATTAGCATTTTCTGGATTAGTTGCCCCCATTATCTCTCTGTTTTTAAGAACCGCATTTTCTCCCTTTAGCACTTGTAAAACCACCGGGGCAGAAGTCATGTATTCTACTAGACCTGAAAAAAACGGTCTCTCTTTATGCTCAGCATAAAACCCTTCCGCTTGTTCTTTGGTTAATTTAACCATTTTTTGTGCTGCAATTTCTAATCCCGCAGCCTCAAGATAAGAATTTATTTTACCCGTTAAATTTCTTTTAGTTGCATCTGGCTTTATAACTGAGAAAGTGTATTCTATTGACATTAAATTGACCTTTATTGATTTTCAAATTAGAGAATAATTTATAAAGATTTTTAGGGAAACTTTCAAGCATTTTTTACTTAATATAAATCACAAGAATGCCAAAAGCATCTTTATTAAATTTTATTCGTGTAATAATTTTATCTTAAGTAGGGAAATATTAATGGTCAAACCTAATAATTCATGAGACCCAATCAGAGCTGGAAAATCTTCAACACAAACAATAAAACTACCAGAATTATCAAAAAGATTAAAAATATATATTATGTATTTTTTACCATCAATCTCAGTTTGATCTATTATAGATTCTTGTGTTTTAAATTTTTCTAAGACTCTTTTTAAATTTTTTTGTAAAAAAACATTTAATTCCCGCTTCAAAACTCTTGGTCTACTAGTTTTAAATTCCATATTAACACTATCAAATATTACTATATCTTCTAAATTATAATATTCTTTTATTGATTCTATTAGGTTGACAGAAGTTTCAAAAGAATTAAAGTTACCTATCAAATTAGAAAGGTTTTTATGTACAAATTTTAGCTCTAAATATAATTGTATTAATTTTTTATTTTTTTTATCAAAATATGTATTAATTTTATAGATTACAATAACAAATACACTTAACACAATTGTTGTATATATTACAACATCATTTAGTAATTGTTCTATCATTTAATCATTATCCTATAGTAAATTGAAAAAGACTGATCACCACTTATCTTTAAGTTACCTTATTTCTTTTAAAGAAACCGGTGGTTGATAATCACTGAAAAACATTTTATACTCAAACCAAAAGTTGAGTCAAGAGCTTTATAAAAAAAATCAATATGAACTACTCGGCCGCAAGCGACCGAGTTTCAAAACAGTTTTAGTTGATTAGCCGCTTTTTCCATTTTATCCATTGCATTCAACTGATTTTGTACATATTCACGAATTATTTTATCATTAGCATTTCCTACCGTTTCTACAAAAAA
>CAMCXV010000029.1 GCA_945883665.1 Rickettsia typhi
CTTTTCTTGATAAAACATATTCATTACCCTCTTGTTTATATTAAATTCTAACTCAAAAGGTAAAATGTGTTTTATCGCTTTACAATAGCTTGTACATATATTTTGCTACTGATTTAAAACGAAAGTACAGAAAGAATGTTACACCAGCCGGTAATTTCTGGATGATCAGGATATTCATGTGTTAAGTGATTTCTTATCTCTCTCATTTCGAACCATAAATTTGCGTCATCAATAATATTTAATTTTTCTAATTTATTGATTTTATCAATCATAGTCATGTTATTAATCACCTCTCCTTGTGATTCCAGAAAAGCGTCAGTAAGTTTTGTTCCTATAAAATCTTGTAATTTTGAGAATCTACTCACTAGTAATTCAATCAATAAAAATTCTTGGTCTAGTGTTTTATCTATATTCGAACCTGATATTGGAAATAAATTAAATAATTGATTTAACGCATAACGCACTCTTGAAGCGTGTATATCAGCAGTTTTTATAAATTCTGCTAAATTATTCATACAAGACGCACCCCTTTTGATTTTGCTACTTCGTAAATTGGAAGGTGGTGATCAGAAGATATAATACGCAGCACTACATCTATTTTTTGATCGCCAATTTCTTTCTTCAAGTTTAATAAAAAGGCTATTTTTTTATCAAAAGCAATATCATAAATATCGATATTTGTTTCAATATATAAATCAATATCACCTCCCTTTTTGCTACTATCCACCCTCGAACCAAACAACCATAATTTATCATTTGCTAAGAAATGTTCAAGAAAATTTCTTGATATTGCAGCAATTACATTAGTTGATAATCTTACTTGTTGATCTATTCTCATATTTACTTACAGCCGACTAATAAAAATTTTAGCGTAAAATAAAATCTAGTTTATTACCAAGCATTATATCAATATTTTCAGTGGAGGGTGGCACTGGGATTTCTGTGCTAATACTAATATTTTGCGAAGGAGAAAGATTGATGTCACTATGGTTGTCAACTCTTGAATTTATAACCCTGTTATTTTTGTCGAATAATCTAATTCTAACTAAAGGCATTTTTATGTTATTTGTAGATGAGTTAAGTACTTTATAATTAACAATTATTTTACCAAGTTCTTTGTTATTAGTTATTTGAAGATCGCGAATGCTTAAATCTTTGTCATTTAAAACAGAATGAAGTTCAAAAAAATCTTGAAATAATGTTATAGTCATAAAAACAATCATTCCTATGAGAAAAACTGGTAATCCGTACAAATATAATGGGATTTTTATTGGCAATAGAGCAGGTAAATTTACTCCTTTCATAAGGGGGGTGGAGACTAAAGATAGCGGCTCTAAAACTTGTTCAACTTTTAAATGTTTATCAAGTCTTTGATGCCAAATATGGGCGCATTTTGAGCATTTAACTTTTCTACCATGCGTGCCTATTTGCTCTGAATTCACAACAAATCTAGTGTCACATTCTGGGCAAGAAATATACATATTCTGTTATTTTTTTAAAAAATTATAATTCATTAATTGCAAAAAACAATTTACCTAAACAAAAAATAAAGCTATTCATTGTTTTATTCAATGTTTATTTATGGATAGGTGATGCAAAATTATATTACAGCAACAGAAGAACTTTGGCAAATAAGAGATTCGTTAAACCCACAAAACCGACTATATGCAAATGCAAAAAGTCTCATTAATGAAATAATACAACAGCTTAGTGCTGGAAAAATAGTTATTTGCCAAAAAAATAATGGTAATTGGGAAATTAACGAATGGATAAAAAAAGCTATTCTATTAAATTTTAAAGTTTCTGAAAGTAAGGTTTATGATGGAAATTGTATGAAATGGTACGATAAGATTGACCCTTGTTTTCTAAATTTTTCTGTAGAAGATTTTAAAAATGGAGGTTTTCGTATTGTACCTGGCGCATTTATTCGTCAAGGTGCCTACATTGGCAAAAATGCTGTCATAATGCCATCTTTTATTAATATAGGTGCGCATGTAGGGGAGGGGACTATGGTAGATACTTGGGCTACTATTGGTTCTTGCGCCTATATCGGTAAGAATTGTCATATTTCAGGTGGAACTGGTATTGGTGGAGTTCTTGAACCTTTGCAAGCAAAGCCAGTAATTATTGAAGATAATTGCTTTATTGGTGCAAGATCAGAAATTGCTGAAGGTGTAATTATTGAAGAAGGTGCTGTGATTAGTATGGGTGTTTTTATTGGTGCATCAACAAAGATTGTCGATCGTAATACTGGTAAAATTATTTATGGCAAGGTTCCAGCTTATTCTGTGGTGGTTCCAGGTGTTATTCCCGCTGTAAAACAAGATTTACCAGCTCTGTATTGTGCGGTTATTATTAAACAAGTTGATAAAAAAACTCGAGATAAAACAAGTATAAATGAACTTTTGCGAGATTAATTAATATGGTTATGGAAGAAATTCTAAGAATTCTTGCTAAATTAATTAGTTTTAAATCTATTACACCAAAAAGCAGTGGGTCAATTGAATATATTGCAGAATTATTAACTAATGTTGGTTTTAATTGTGATATTCAAGTTTTTGGAGAAGCAGAAGAAGAAAAAACCATAAATCTATATGCAAGATATGGGAATAATTCTCCTAATATATGTTTTGCTGGTCATGTAGATGTTGTTCCGCCGATGAATGAAAATCTTTGGGACTATAGTCCTTTTGAATTAAATGTAATTGGAGAAGTGGTATATGGTCGTGGTACTGTGGATATGAAAGGAGCAATTGCTTGTGCTATAGTAGCTGCTTTGAATTATTTAAAAAATCATAAAAAGTCAAATGGATCTATTAGTTTTTTGCTAACTAGTGATGAAGAAGGTTGTGCAAAATATGGTACTAAGCCAATGCTTGAATATCTAGCACAACAGGGAGAGAAAATTGATTTCTCGATTCTTGGTGAGCCCACTACGAAGAATAAATTAGGAGATATTATTAAAATTGGGCGCCGCGGTAGTGTTAATTTTGTTCTAACAATTACAGGTAAACAAGGTCATGTAGCTTATCCAGATGAGGCTATCAATCCAATACCCATTGCATTAAAAATTGCTGTAGATTTAATGAATATAAACTTTGATAATGGTTCTGAGTTTTTTCATAAAACTAATTTAGAGATTACTTCATTTGATGTGGGGAATGACGTAGTTAATATTATTCCAGAGAAAGTTATTCTTAAATTTAATGTTCGTTTTAATGATCTTCATAGCGCTAAAACTATATTTGCTATCGTGCTTGAAAAAATAGCGATATATGAAGTAATATTTGACTTGAAATATGAATCATCAGCAGAATCTTTTATTCAAAAATATTCAGAAAAAATGAAAATTTTTGCTAATATTGTTGAAAATGAATGTCGTATTATACCGGAAATATCAACTAGTGGTGGCACATCTGATGCTCGTTTTATTAGAAAATATTCAGAAGTAGTTGAATTTGGATTAAATTTTAATCAAGCTCATAAAATTAATGAATACACCAAAATTAGTGATTTACAAAGATTGTATAACGTGTATTATACTTCACTGGTTGAATTTTTAAAAAATAGCTGACCTTGTTAGCTTAAAAATTAAATTCATAATGCGGGTGTGGCGGAACTGGTAGACGCGCTAGATTTAGGTTCTAGTACCGTGAGGTGTGGGGGTTCAAGTCCCTCCATCCGTACCAAATAATATTTATGATTTTATTTATATCAATTTTTCTAAAGCTTTGGGTTCAATATGAAGATTACCGAAATAAAAAATGACAATAATGATTTACATCTTAGAGTAACTATTCTTTTAGAAGAATTATCTTCTGAGGTTGATCTGGAATTAGCTAAATTATCTAAGACCGCAAAGATTGATGGTTTTCGTGTTGGCAAAGTACCCATTTCTTTTTTGAAGAAAAAATATGCTGTTTCATTGAGAGCTGAAGCTGCGAACAGAAAAATTGTTAAAGCAATTAGCGATGTTACAAAAGATAGGAATCTAAGGAGTTTTACTGATCCAGATATTGAAGATGTAAAAAATGAAGATGGTGGTGATTTAGAATTTACTTTGAAATTTCAGTTGATCCCAGAAATATCTATGCCTGATTTTAAAAAGATTTCTATTGAAAAGCCGGTTTTTGATTTGAAAGATAAGGATTTAGATGAGCAAATAGAGAAATTATTGGAGGCTTCAAAAGAATATAATAAAACCACTAAATCAAAAGCAAAAAAAGGTGACCAAGTAACTATAGATGCAGTTGGATATGTTGATGGAAAAGCTTTTGCTGGAGGTAAGTTAACTTCTCATAAACTAGTTCTTGGTAGTGGTGCATTCATTCCTGGTTTTGAAGATCAGTTGATCGGTAGCAAGGCTGGTGATGATGTTACTGTAAAAGTTGATTTTCCTAAGGAATATCACGAAAAAACTCTTGCTGGAAAACCTTCTGAATTTAAGGTTCAAGTTTTAGAAGTTCATAACGGAACATCAGCAAAACTTGATGATGAATTTGCTAAGAAATTTAGATTCGAGAATGTAGAAAAATTAAAGGAACAAATTACAAAAAATATACTCTCTACTTACGAAGAGCCTATTTTAACAATAATGAAAATGGAGCTTTTTGATAAACTGGAAAAATTATTGGATTTTGATGTTCCAAAATCATTGATTGAAAAAGAAATTGGAATTTTAAAAAGACAAGCGCCTGAAATAGATGATGAAGAATTTAAAAACCAGTCTCTAGAAAATAAGGAAGCTTATTTTGAAAAACTTGCATCAAGAAGAGTGAAACTTGGTTTAATGCTTGCGGAATATATAAAATTACACAAATTAGAAGTTGATAAAACTGATATTCAAAAAGCGGTTATGGATCAAGCGAAGTATTATCCAGGTAGAGAAAATGAAATTATTGATTTTTATTTAAAAAATGCGAATGCTCTTGAGTCTCTAAAAGGACCTATTTTAGAAGAAAAAGCAGTGAAGAATATTTTTGAGAAAGAAGTGAAGATAGTTGAAAAATCTTATAATAAAGCAAAATTAGAAAAATTGCTGGAAAGGGATAATGATAATCTGCTTCATTCTCATCATGAGCCTGAGCATATACATGACGAGAATTGTAATCATGATCATGACTAATATTTCAGAGATAATTAGCATTTAAATTCAATTAGGTTTATTATATATATAATAAACCTAATTGAATATGTATTATGTCAATATCTGAATTGTTGATTATATTTGTAGTTGCTTTTCTTGTGTTAAAACCGGAAGATCTTCCGCAGATAGCAAAGAAAGTAAAGGATTTTTATAGTTTTTTTACAAGAACTAAAACGGAAATTATGTCTTATTTTGATCTAAATCATCAAGATACTGTTGTTGTTGATGATTTAGATCAAATGAATTTTTATTTAGAAAAGATAGCGAATCTTGGCAGAGATTATGAAGGTGAATATTCTCTAAATAATGTTAAAGATTATTATCAAAAAATAATTAAAGACTCTATTAAGTCTGAAATAGAATCGAATAAAACCCCTCCTAAATAAGTAACTTAGTGAACCAACTATAAATCTAATTGATTTTGTAGCCATTTTTTTGCTTTTTCTGACAGACGAGGTAAAATTTTATTCTCTATCAATTTGTAATATTGTGATAAATATTTCAACTCGTCTTGAGTTATTAATTGCCAATCTATCAAGGTTTTTTCGTATGGCACAAGAGTTAGCATTGCAAATTCTAAATAATTAGAATAATCAGAATCTTTAACATACATCATGTTTTCTATCCTAATGCCAAACTCACCATCTACATAAAAGCCAGGTTCGTTAGATACTATCATCCCACTAGCAAATTTAGTGTTATAGCTATTTAAGCTAATATTTTGGGGTCCTTCGTGAACGCTTAAAAAACTACCAACACCATGCCCAGTACTATGAGGATAATCTTTTCCCTCTTGCCACAAAAATTGTCTTGCTAATATATCAAGATTTGCTCCTGAAACTGCCCCTTTTGGAAATTTCACCATAGCAAGTGCAAGATGTCCCTTTAATATTTTGGTATAATAATTTTTGTGATTATTTGTTGGCTGTCCTATAGAAACTACTCTAGTCACATCTGTTGTTGCGCCTAAATATTGACCACCAGAATCAATTAGAAGCAATCCTTCTCCTATAATTTTTTTAGCAGAATTTTTCATAGCTCTGTAATGAATAATAGCTCCATTCTCCTTAAAACCTATAATTGATGGAAAACTATCGCTAATATAATTATGTCCTTTGGTACGAAATTCTGTAAGTTTAAGACCAAGATCATATTCTGAATAGATGCTTAAATCTTCATAAGTTAAAAAAGATAGAAACTCAACTAATGCTCTAGCATCTTCAACATGACCTGCAATGAGATTGTCAATTTCCACTGAATTTTTACAAGATTTCCATAAAATGCATGGGTCTAGTATAATTTGATATTGTTTTTGCTTTATTATGTCCGAAATATATTTTGAACATAAATTATCATCGAATAATATTTTTCCTTGTTGCTCCTTGATCATTTTCATTAAAGATTCTTGAGGCAGCACATTAATATCAGATAATTTACTATCTAATCTATTAGAATCTGTAAATAAATAAGCATTTTTTTTATTAATTAATCCACTGGCAAGTAGCAATGGTGAAAATTCTATATCAGATGCTCTTATATTAAATAACCAACATAAGCTTTCTGGATGAGTGATAATTAATGCTTCTGCATTGTTTTCATCTAAGAAATAGCGACATTTTGCAATTTTATCTTCTCTTGACTCACCTGAAAAATCAATATGATAATTATATATGGGGGAATTTGGTTTTGCTGGTTTTTCGATCCATATTTTATCAATTAGATTAGTTTCTATTATTTTTAAACTAAGTTTTTCAAAATATAACAACGAATTATTAGTAAAAATTCTTGGATCATAACCAATTATTACATCTTGGGGAACATATTCTTTCCATGGGAATTTGATGAGAAGCTTCTGATCAAAAATTTGGAATAAATCACTATCTAATTCATGCTTGACTTGATTCAAATAACGACCGTCAGTAAAAAATAGTACAGTATTTTCAAGAATTATAGCCAGACCGTTTGAGCCAGAAAAACCTGTTAAATATTCAAGTCTTTTAGCAGAAGAGGGTGGATATTCCGATAAATATTCATCCTTAGTAGAAATAATATAACCATTGATTTTATATTCTGTGAATTTTCTTCTTAATTGAGTTAATTTATCTTTTACTATATTCATGATTATTTATTATTGGTTAGTTCTATCCATTCTTGTTCAGAAATAATCTTAATACCAAGTTCTTCTGCTTTTTTTAATTTACTACCAGCTTTTTCTCCTAATATCACTAAATCAGTAGTGCTAGAGACGCTACTAACAATTCTTGCTCCCAATTTTTCTGCCGTAGATTTAGCTTCACTTCTGGAAATAGAACTTAATGTACCGGTAAAAATTATGTTAAGACCAGTAATTTCTGAAATTTCATTATTGGTTTGATAATTTTCGATTTGAAGAATTTTAATTAATGAATTAACAATTTCAATATTTTGTGAACAAGAAAAGAAATTACTAATATCATCTATTGTTTTTTCAGCAAAACCCTCAATCATTCTAAGATCAGAATATTTTTTTTCATCTCCTTTAACAAGCAACAACATGGAATCAAGAAAATTTTTGGCGCTAATAAATTCTTTTGCTAGAATTTTAGCATTAGTTTGACCAATCTGCCTTATTCCTAAAGAATAGATAAAACGAGCTAAAGATGTATTTTTTGCTTTGTTAATATTTTCAAAAAGATTTTGCACTGATTTTGTTCCCCAGCCATTCATCTTTTCAAGTTTTTTGAGGTTGCAAGAATTTTTATCTTCAAGAAGAAAAATATCAATAGGGTTATTGAGCAATCCATTATTTTGTAAAAATTCAATCTGTTTGCTTCCAAGCCCATCTATATCTAGAGCATCTTTACTGGCAAAATGAATAATTGATTGCACCAGCTGTTTAGGACAATTAAGCCCATTATTACAACGAACTATTACATCTTCAATATCTATCGAAATTATTGATCCACAAGAAGGGCATTGTGTTGGAATGGAAAAAGACTTCTCTGTTCCGTCCCGTTTTGATAGATCTACAGCCGTTACTTTAGGAATCACATCACCAGCTCTATGTAATATTACTATATCACCAATTTTTAAATCTAAACGCTTTATTTCATCAAAATTATGCAATGTTGCTCTACTAACTACAACCCCACCAATTTGAACTGGTTTTAGTTCTGCAACTGGTGTTAGAGCACCTGTTCTGCCAACCTGCACTGAAATAGCAAGTAATTTTGTATTTGCTAAAATGGCTGGAAATTTATGTGCTATAGCAAATCTGGGGCTACGTGCAATAAAACCTAGCCTATCTTGTAGTTGATAGTTGTTAATTTTATATACAACACCATCAATTTCATATTTAAGATCGTTTCTTTTTATTAGGATATTTTGATAGAAAGCCATTAATTCTTCAATCGAATTGGCAACATTGCAAAGTATATTTGTTTGAAATCCAAGATTCTTTAATTTTTCTAGCAATTCTTGTTGGGTATCTGCAAATTTCGAATTTGAATAACCAATTGCATAAGTAAAATATTTTAAAGGTCTTGATCTTGTAACATTACTATCTAATTGACGTAACGATCCAGAAGCTGCATTTCTTGGATTAGCAAAAATTGGTTTTCCCTGGAGTTCTTGTTGTTGATTTAAAGCTAAAAAATCGTTTTTCTCAATAAATATTTCTCCTCTGATTTCTAAAAACTGTGGTGCATTGTCAATTTTATGAGGGAGATTAATAATATTTTTAATGTTAGCTGTAATATTTTCGCCAATATAACCATCGCCTCTAGTAGCACCAAACATCAGCTTTCCATCAATGTAACTAGCTGAAAAAGAAACACCATCAATTTTGGGTTCGCAATATATTTCAGGGAAAGAAGTTGTGTTAAGAAATCTTTTTATCCGATCAATAAAATTATTAATATCTTCAACATCAAAACCATTAGCAAGAGAAAGCATGGGAGTTTTATGTTCATGCTTATCAAATTTGCTTAGAACTTCACTGCCAATAGTTTGAGTTGGGCTATCTTTTGTTAAATATTGAGGAAATTTTTCTTCTAAATTTTTGAGAGTGAAAAATAACTGATCATATTCTGCGTCTGATATTTTTGGAGCGTTTTCTTGGTAATAGGCAATATTATGATCTTTTACCTCTTGGATCAATTTTTTTATCAGCTCCTTTGCTTTGGACTTTGTGATAGTCTCGATATTCATTATTTTATAGTTAAGTTTTTTTTTAAATATTTAGGGAATGATATATCTAACTTCTTATTTTGCAATATCAAATGTTTGTTGATAAATTTCATTTACAGGCAATCCTATTGCATTGACATCAAATTTTAATGAAGATTCAACTTTGCTACTTGCGCTATGAATTCTAAAATTAATGCTGTAACCACGATTGAAAGTTACTGTTTTTGAATATTGTCCACCATTTTTACTATTAATTGCGTTAATACTATCTGGATATTTGGTTTTTTTGGTAGATAAACTATTGTTAAAATTGAATGCTTGTATTGATACTCGCTTTTTTCCTTCACAAATTACTTTATAAAAATCGTGCTTACCAATTAGATATAAAATGATAGATTTGCAAAGTTCTGCTTCTTTTTCTAAACCTTGAGTACATAGATTTTTTATTTCATTAGCCCAAGCATCTAATACTGGCCAGTAATACTCGTTAGCTTTGTCTGTAACATCATTCCAAAGCATCGTTCTATTAGAATCCTTCCTAAGTTTTGTTAGTTTAGCAAATAAAGGCTTTATTTGATTCCAGTAATCAGCGCTACATCCGTTAGCATCTATTCCCCACGCCTTAACAAAGTCGCATCTACCTGACAATCTTGAATGCTTTAGTGCTTGATGATTATGCTTACATGAAATACCAAGAATCTTGTTGCCTACATGTAGCAAAACATCGCGAACATCACCATTCTTACCTGCAGAATCTGTATTAAACTCTATTCTCTTATCTGAACTTGATTCTATAAGAGATTTTTCTTTTTCCAATATATGCGATATCGCTATATTGGCAGCTCTAATAAAAGAGTTTTTTGTTTTATCATTTATTTTACTATAAGAAGTTTTAGCTATCTTTGAAAAATTACTTTCTATGATTGGTGCAGATGTTAGATTGCTTAAAGAATATCCTACCGCCCATTCAAAAGCCCTACCAAAATCAGTCTGTGTTAATTTTTGTGATTCAGTCATTTTAATTTCAAATCTTCTTTAATAGCCTTTGCTAAATGATAGGCTAAATCAATTGGTACAGCGTTACCTATCATCTTATAAGCATTACGCATGTTAGTATAAATGAACTCATAATCATCAGGGAATGTTTGAATTCTCGCGCATTCACGAATAGTTAGGCGTCTGTATTTATGTTCTTGACCTTTAACAAATTCCCATGAGTCTTGACCTTCTTTTTTTACCATTTTAGGTGCCTTTGGATGAAATGGTATATGTCTATCTGTAGCTAATATAGTATAAGACTGATCATCCCATCCCCTTACTCTATTACGTGACATGAATATCGATGAATACCCACTATCCATAAGTTCATGATTTTTAATTTGTTTAGTTGTACCAATTTTTAATTTAGCCAAGTCTCCTATTGCTTTGCGTAAGTTATTTTTAGTTTTAAGTGGTTCCGGGAAGATAAAACTTTTCTTTAATGATCGATGATAGCCAACTATAAATACACGCTTTCTGTCCTGTGGAACACCATAATCGCTAGCTTTTAGTAATTTCCAATTAACAATATAATCCTCATCTTCAAAGAGTTTAATTATTTGTTTAAAAGATTCCATATTGCGAGAATGGATTAATCCATGCACATTTTCAGCGACAAAAAATTTTGGTTTTATCCTTTTAATTACACGTAAATATTCAAAAAATAATTTACCTCTTGGGTCATTAATGCCACGGCGTGAACCAGCCTCTGACCAAGATTGACAAGGTGGTCCTCCTATTACACCAATTACGTTTTCTGGTAAATCTTGATCAGGAACGTCAAGGATTGAACGTCCATCAAATTTAGTGTTAGGAAAGTATTTTTGATAAGATGGCGCAATGGTTTTGTCATATTCGTTTGCCCAGACAGTTTTGAACCCTGCTTTTTCAAAGCCTATATCCATACCACCAGCACCAGCAAATAACGATATAAGTGATAAGTGATTTTTATTAAATTCTTTAATAAGTGTAAGTTTTGTTTTTGGCGCATTGTGGCTAAGTGCAATATCAACTATTCTTTTTGAACTAGCTTGATTCATGCCGTTGCCCAATTAAATTACCAGTTTTTTTTATTCTATTATTCCTTAATATGTCATCGATTATACGATCATGAATTTGAAGAGTAAAGTATATAATTTCTTTTGTTTTGATATGATAAAATTTTTTTTGCCTGTTATGAGATTCTTATGTGTTGCATAATAATCTCACCTTTTGAGTATATTATGCTCACTAATATATACTAAATATTTTTTTAATAGTAGTTAGGCTTAAATGATAATACTTAATAATTTTTAAAAAATGATATAAGGATTAATGATGCATTGGAATGATATTGAAGAAATTGTTGAAAATTTAGAAGAAACTTATTCAGATGAAGAAATTCCTAATGAGAATGATTTACTTTACTTGAAAGAAATGGTGCTTTCTTTAAATGATTTCGATGATCATGAAATAGAAGTTGATCAAGAGCATTTAAAGCGTATCATGGAATATTGGCTTGAGCTTAGAGGGTGATTTACAACTGATTATATTTTGGTTGATAATCTTGTGATTCTTGATTCTTTTTTTCCATCATTTTACTGAATATGGGGTCGTAGCTCAGCAGGATAGAGCGAGTGATTCCTAATCACTAGGTCGGAGGTTCGAATCCTCTCGATCCCACCATCTCTAAACAAAGCTTTATTGTTTGAACAAATTTTTCTTGTATATAATATACGATAGATGCTGTATTATCTACTTATCTAAAATCATTCTTTAAATTCGTTAAATAACTCTGGTCTAATATTGCTGTTATATTAAGATCAATTTAACTGATTTGCTATTTATTAAATAACTGTAATTTTACAAAGATTTTTAATTTATCTATTGATTACTTATAATATTTTATTTAACCTAGAATTGAAAAATTTAAATAAATATATACATATAAATGTCATACAATATAGATATAGTAATCATCGTATCTTTTTTAGTAATTAATTTATTATTTGGTCTATATTCTAGCAGAGGTGTAACAACAGTAAAAGAATACGCTATCGGTAATAGGAATTTTAGTACAGCAACGATTGCAGCAACTATTGTAGCTACCTGGATTTTCGGTAGTGTAATATCGTTAAATTTATTAGAAACTTACAATAATGGGTTGTATTTTGTTTTACCTGCCTTATCAGACGGGTTATCTTTTTTTATAATTGCTTATTTTTATGCCCCTCGTATGAAAGATTTTCTAGGAAATCTTTCGGTAGCTGAAGCTATGGGTAGTATCTATGGGAAACAAGTAAGAGGTATTACTGCAATATCAGCCGTTATTCCGGCAATAGGTAATGTGGCTGCGCAATTTTCAATTCTTGCTATATTGTTTATTTATCTATTTGATACTTTAGGAGGTTACACTTTAGTAATTACTGGTTTTATAGTTATTATATATACAACATTTGGTGGAATTAAATCTGTGACTTTTACAGATGTTATACAGTTCTTTACTTTTGGAATCATCATTCCCATGATGATTTTTTTAATGTGGAAAGGGCTAGATAGTAATGACGAACTATGGACTGTATTAAAATTTAATTCTTTATTTGATTTTAAAGAAGTACTGGATGTAAATAACCCAAGGTTTCTCAGTACTCTTTTATTATTTTTATTTTTTATGCTTCCTGGAATTGACCCAGCTCTTTTTCAAAGAATCTCAATGGCTAAGAATACCATTCAGGTTAAAAGATCTTTTATTATCGCTGGTATTATTATTACTTGTTTTTATATGTTAGTCCAGTTTGGAGGAGTGCTACTTTTAGCTGATAAGGTAACTAATATAGATCAAAATAATATATTTAAATACATACTGGATACATATTTTAATAATGGTTTTAAATGTATACTAATAATAGGGATTACAGCGATGATAATGTCCACAATAGATTCCTATATTAATGTTGCTGCTGTTTTACTTGCTTATGATTCTATGAAATCTATAGGAATAGAATTAACTGAAAGAAAACAACTTGTATTAGTACGTATTGCCGCTTTATTTATAGGTATTGCTGGTTTGTTACTTAGCTTATTTGCAAATAATATACTTAATTTGATTTTATCTACTTATAGTTTTTATATGCCGATAGTATCGGTACCTTTAATACTAGCTATTTTTGGTTTTCGTAGTAGTAGTAGAGCTGTATTAATAGGAATGCTAGCTGGTTTTATTACCGTAATTTTCTTTAAATTATTTTCTGAAATTGACAGCGTAATACCTGGTATAATAGCAAACACGGTATTTTTCATAGGAAGTCACTATATACTAAGAGAACAAGGGGGGTGGATTGGTATTAAAGAGAATTCACCACTAAATGCTATACGTTTAGAGAGAAAAAGAAAGATTAATAGGTTTATTCACTCTGTAAAAACTTTTAATATTTTTAAATTATGTCAAAGTAACTCCCCCAAAAAGGAAGGTGGTTTTGTTTATTTTGGCTTATTTTCTATAATTATAGTGTTTTCTAATGCTTTTTCATTACCAAGGATTTTTTATCAGGAATATAATTTTTTAAATATAATTTTTTATCCTCAATTAATTATATCGGTAATTTTTATTACTTATCCCCTTTTGCAAGAAAAATTAAAAGAACAGAAGATTGTACAAAATATTATATCTTTAATTTGGGTCAGTGGAGTATTTTATTTGATTTTTATTAGCAATCTTTTTCTTATACTCAATAATTTTGCTCTAATACAATTTATTATATTGATGGCAAGCTTAATTATTGTGGCTATTTTATTAAAATGGCAAGGGACTTTGTTTTTTTTAGTTATTGGAATGATTTGCAGCAACCAATTTTATAAATTTTTTCTAAATTTAAAAAATATTCAAGAAAATACAGATCTAGAATTTAAGGTTATAGTTATATATTCATCATTATTATTTACTAGCATATTGATTGCATTCTTTAAACCAAAGCAAGAAATGCAAGAACTAAACGAACAAAGAGCTGATCATCTTAGTGAACAAGTGCATGATATAGATGAGGAATTAAAAAAATCAGTTGAGGTTAAAAATGAGTTTTTACGTAATTTACAACATGAGGCGCATACACCTATTGTTGGTATTACAACTATGGGGCAAGTTCTTTTTGAGAACTACGATAAATTAACAGAAGAGCAAAAGCGCAAAGGTTTACAGGAAATAGCAAAAAACTCTGAACGTCTATCAACTCTTGTTAACAATATGATTGATGTATCTAAACTCTCAAGCCTCAATTATGTACTAAATAAGAAAATGATAAATTTAAGTGATTTAATATATGAACGCTTAGATTATTGCAAAAAACTATATTTAGGAGATAAAGATTTAGAATTTA
>CAMCXV010000030.1 GCA_945883665.1 Rickettsia typhi
TCCTAATAGTCAATCATGCCTTAGGCTCATTACTGCTATCCTGCTAGAAATTAGCGATGATTGGATTACTGGTGCTGCTTATTTAGATATGAGCGCGTAATATAAAAAAGGTGAAATGTGAATTTACAGAAAAATTGTTGCTTTATCATCTTAATAATCAATAACGGGGATTTGATGGCGGAAGAATCAGAGTTAGAGAAAAAAAAGAAATCATGGCGGGGTATTCAAAATGCGTTAGATGGTCTATTTTCTGGAAAAGCTGATGGTTTATTGGGGAGTATAATCAAAGACTATACTCCGAATAAACCTACTGGCAAAACTCCAAGCTGGAAATCCTTATGGGAAGCTATAAAATTTGTTGTTACTAACCCTATAGATACCTTTAATATGGTAAAATTAGCATTATCAAATCCTGCAATTTACCAAGACGCAGATTTTCAGAAGGAGGTATTAGAAAATCAAAAATTATGGGATAAAGTTAAACAAGAAGCTGGTGGTATACCTGCTGTTGGCAAAATATTAGATGGATTCGGAATTAAAGAATTTAGTGAAAATGGTATCTTAGACCAAAAAGGACTTGAAAATATTTGCACTGTCCTAAAAAACGATGAAACCTTAAAAGATATTAAAAATATTGCTCTTACTGTAATTTCTCCTAATGCAGATTTCTTGAAGATTACCTCTGATGCTCTAGGATTATTAGCTAAAGACCAGAATATGACAAAGTATTTGCAAACTAATAGCAAAGCAATTAGTAAGTATACAACACTTAATTTAACTACCTTAGCTCAAACTGATGTTATAAGAACTCTTGATAATATTACAAAAGATCGTAAATATGATTTAGCACAAACTTTATTGCAAAGTAACCCAGAACTTAAAAATCAGTTTACTCAAATAATAACTAATAATCTTCTAACTCCTGAACATAAACATATATTTGATGAAAATCCGGAATTCAAAAAATTAACTGCTCTACAACAAGATAATCTTAGATTATTATCAGAAGAAACTTCATCAAAAACTCAACCATTTTTACAAGAAGCCTATGGTATTGATAAAGCTAAAGCTGCTGCTCTTGCTGGTATTATACCAATTTTACTTGATTCACCAAAAGATTTTAAAACAGTATTTGATGGATTTAAAGTAGCTGATTATACCAAAATGACTACAGATTTACTGTCTATGGTTGATAAAAAACCAGAAATTGTAAAATATTTTGAAGACAATCGTGATATATTTGTGGTTGTTTTAAATAAAACTTTTGAAAACACTCCTGCTATTGCAGATCTTAATCTTAAAGGTGAGTTGTACGATATAGTACCAGCTCTACTAAAACACCCCAAGGAACTGACTGATATTATTAACATCCAAAATACTGGTAATTACGGTGAGGTTGGTAAAAAATTTATCGATCTAGTACAAAGCGATTCTGAAATTCAAGAGTATTTTAAGAAGAAAGGAAGTTTATTGGCTCAAATCTCAACCAAAACGATGGAAATGGAAGCATATGGTATTAAAGATGACGAGGTTGGCAAGATTTTTGAGAGATTAATGGATAAAGAAAATACACCAAAACTCCAAGGAATCCTTGAATTCTACCAAAAAGGTGAATGGACTAAGGTAATCACATCAACTTGTGATCTCATAGACAAAGATCCTGAGTTTAAGCAATATATGAAAGATAATAAAGGAAATTTTGCTAAAATAGTAACTGCGGTTATTGATAAATCGCCACAATTAAAAAGCTATACTAACGGTTCTGATGTGGGGCACGTAGCCAGTGGCATTCTCGAAGACCCTAAAAAAATCAAAGATTTAGTAGAAAGCTATGAAAGATTTGCAAATAGTAAAGGTACTATAGAAACAGCAATGGCTATCGCTTCTCTTAGCGTTGCAGGAACAAAAATTGCTATGCAAAATGCTGGTGCAATGTATGACGCCCTATCTGGATGGTTATCTGACGCAGATTCTGCAAAACAAAATCTGGTTAACGGTATCGTTCAGGAATTATCATCTGTAGATCTGAGTGATCTTAAAGAGCCTTTAAAACTTAACGACTTTATAAAATATAGCATTGCTAAAAGTAATTTGAGTGAGGAAAAACAAGCTAAAGTAGATGTTTTAGTAAATAGAAATATCTTATTTGACGGAGTTATTATTAAAGGTACAAAAGAAGTTCCATTAAAATTAGAAAATTTAACTATTGAAAGAAATAACTTTGTTAATTCTACTATAGAAAACGTGTCACTTAAAAATACAAAATTTATCAATGTAGGATTTGATGGCGTTAAACTAAAAGGAGTAGATTTTGCTGGAGCAGAAATCGATGCTACCACTTTAAAAAGCATGCTTAACTCCGTAAAAAAAGGTAAAATTAGCTTAGATGAAACAAAAATAACTGGTGATTTGTCTGGGGTTGATTTATCTGGGATATCTTTAAAAGGAGCTGATCTTAGTAAGGTTAGTTCAATGAAAGATGTAAATCTTAAAAATACTAATTTAACTGATGTCAAATTTCCAGAAAATCACCAAATATTAACAGATACCTATAATCTTGATAAGGCGGTGGTTACTTTTGGTGTAATTGATGCCGAGACAATCAAAGAACAGCAAAATAAAGTAGTTAATAAAGCGGTGGATCAAATTGCTAGTGTTGCAGGAAATGCTGGAGAAAAAATGGAGGACGAACAAAAAACTAGACTTGGTGCCATGATAAAACATCTTATTCATGATGGTGGCTCTGTTGGTGAATATCTACAAAATGGGTTAAGTGAAACTCCTAATGATGTAATCAATAAAAACTTTCCAATTAAGCCAGAACAATTAAGCCATGTTGCTGAATATAATGGCAAAACTAATAATATTATGACTATACTTCTAGAAAATAAAAATGGTGATTATAAAACAATTAGTAATGCCGTAGCTGCTAATCTTATAGCTGATACCATAACAACAAATTTATTTCAAGAGGGTCAGAATAGAGGCGCAGACGGTCTGCTGATCAAAGAAATAATGAAGCAGGTGGTAACCAAATTTACTCAGGAAAACCCTAGCTCTGATCTTAACCGATCTTTAGAAACTCATGAAGGGCAAAAATTAATTGAAGAAATCAGTAAAGAGCTACTATCAAAAACAAAATACACTACTATTGGCAAAGTTACTGGGGGAATTTATCTGCCACAGGAAGCTATTACTGAATCCTTAGTAAATAAGTTAAAACTACAAATGAATGATAGTTTTGGTGATACTAAATTCAATGAGCAGGAGCTAGCTAATATTAAAACTATGGCAGATAAAATTGGTAAAAATTTATTTGGCACAGGAGCAGCAGGAAATAGAAAAAGTGATACCAAACTTATTGAACAAAATTTAAAAGATACATTTTATCAACTTAAAAAAGAGAACAAAGGATTTGATTTATCTGAAACAATCAGCCAACAAATAGAAAAAATGATCGGAAAAGTAGAAAAAGGATACATTACGATTAATAGAACAGGACTCACTGAATTATATTATAAAAACTCAACCAATACCAGTGCTGGTATGATCACTGGAGGTATATATCTTGATGAAGATATAATAGGCAAAAAAGATTTTTGTGAGAAAATGAAACAAATGGTAAAAGATCTGGGTATCAAAAACTTAGACTCTCAAAATAACGAAGGAACACCAAAAGTTCAGATCCAAAATAGTCGTTTTTCTTCTCAAAGGACTAGATAAAAGGAATTTTTTCCTAGATAATGATTTGATGAATTTTAGCCTTAAAAACCCTTGAATGAAAACTATTAGAGCTAAAAATTTTCTTTTATCATCGTTCCATAATCATTATAGCTAAATTATCAAACTATTTTTTAGTTACAAATTTTGAAAGAAAAATATTATGTTTGCTTTGCTCTTCTCTAGTTGGAAGAATTAATATCTTATTACCATTAACAGAATAATTGTCTCTTTGGTCTAACGTTATTTTATCCTCTTTTTCTTTTAAAGAAAAACTAATTTGCCTACCGCCAGATAATTCAACATACACTTCGGATAAAAGATATGCATCTTTTAAAGCTCCATGAAATTTTCTATCTGAATTATCTACTTTAAATCTTTTGCATAACGTATCTAAATTTGCTCTTGCACCTGGAAATGTTCTTCTAGCAATTGGCAAAGTATCAACAACTTTGGAAATCTCTAAGGATGGGAAATTTATCAATGTTAATTCATAATTTAAAAATTTGATATCAAATGGGGCATTATGGATAACTAAATTACTATCATGAATAAAATTAATAAATTCATTGGCAATATCTTTAAATAATGGTTTATCTTTAAGAAAATCAGTTGAAATTCCGTGAATTCTATAAGCCTCAGGAGGCATATTTCTTTCTGGATTAATATAATAGTGGAATTTTTTCCCTGTTATGGTTTTATTAACCATCTCTAAAGCTCCAATTTCCACAATTCTGTGACCATCTTTTGGATCAAGACCGGTTGTTTCTGTATCTAAAATAATTTCTCTAATATTCATTTAATTTATCAATAATTTTGCTAATTTGAAATTCAATATTCATATCTGTATTTATTTGAAAATTTGCTAATTTTTTTTTCACTTTTTGTGGTAGCTGTATGTTTTTTATTTTATTGTAAATTTCTAAATTAAAATCATTCCTCATTTTGGCTTTTTTCTTTCTACTATCTTCATCACAATAGACACATATAGAATAGTCAAAATAATCATTAAATCCTGTCTCAAATAATAGCGGAACTTCTATGAATATAATATTTTCATTATTATATTCGTCTTTAAATTTATTAATCCCTTCTATAACTTTTGGATGTATATATTTTTCTAATTTCTTTCTCTGCTCATTATCATTAAAAACAAATTCTGCTAATTTTTTTTTATCAAAACTTGTTCCTATTTTATCAAAAATGTTAATCAACTCTGCTTGAATATTTAAATCTAAATAAAGTTGTTTAACATACTCATCACATGAAAAAACTTTATAACCTAATATTTCTAAATATTTTAATACAAAACTCTTACCAGAAGCAAAACTTCCAGTGATAGCAATTGACTTCATTTCTTAGACATCTCTTTTTTATTCTCATAATAATATTTCATAATAATAGCTGCTGTTTCTTCTATAGATCTTCGCGAAACATCAATTACTTGCCAATTATTTTTGGAGCATAGCTTTCTTACTTCTCTACATTCCTCCTGAACTATTTTTATATCTGTATAATCAGAAGATTCATTAAGTTGCAATAAATGCATTCTACTCTCTCTTATTTCTATAAGTCTACTTGGGTTAATTATAAGACCAAAAATAATTGGGTTTTTTAGCGATTCTATAATAACTGGAAATGGAACAGTATATATGAAAGGAATGTTTGCTGTTTTAAAGCCATTATATGCTAAATACACAGATGTTGGTGTTTTAGAAGTTCTAGATGGCCCTATTAGAATGATTTCAGCTTCTTCTAAATCTTCTATAATTTGTCCATCATCATGTTTTAATGTATATTCTATAGCTTCTACTTTATCAAAATAATTTTCATCAAATTTATTATTAAAACCTATATTATCATCAGCGCCAACTCCAAGATAACGTGATATTTCATTAACAATTTTACTAACAACAGATACGCAAGGTATTTTTAATTCCAAACTAAATTTCTTAAGTTTATCTTTTAAGATATTATTTGAAATAGTATATAATATTATACCTGGGTTTTTTCTTATTTTTTTAAACACTTCATCAAGCAAATCTTCATTTCTGGTCATAGGCCAATGATATTTTTTTACTTCAATATCACTAAATTTACTTAAAGCAGTATTGGCTGCATGCTTTACTGTTTGACCAGAAGATTCAGAAACTAAATGGATTACAAGTCTTTTCATATCATACACATTTACATTGTGGATAAGTAATATTATAATTAGATATTATTTGCACTAATTTTTCCAATTAAAACATAGATTCAGAAAGGATTAATTACAACAAAATTCACTAAGTGTAGGAAATTGTGGATCAAATACAAATTCTTTGTAACCCTTAAGATATAAACATTTCATCAATGGTTTAATCACCAAAAAATACACTGTATAAAATTTCTGTGGATAAGATGTATATCTTTCAATAAACAGATTATATACAGTATATTTACATTATAAAAAGCTGTTGATAATTATGTTGATAAATAATAACTTACATTATCTATTGGACAACTACATCTTACAATAATATAAATATACTTATATTATTATTTAGTACAAAACAACTTATGACTATTCTACAAAAAACTTTTAAACAAAAAAACGATATTATACCTATCTGGTTTATGAGACAAGCTGGTAGATATTTACCCGAATATATGGAAGTAAGAAAAAATTTCTCAGATTTTTTAGAATTATGCTATAACTCTAAAAAAGCAGCAGAAATTACCATACAACCAATAACTAGATTTGAATTTGATTCAGCAATAATTTTTTCAGATATATTGGTATTACCACATGCACTTGGTTGGAAAGTTGTTTTTGAAAAAGGAGAAGGACCTGTCTTACAAAAGTTTGAATCTGATAAAGATCTCAGAATTTTAGATAAGAAATTTGATAAAAAAATAAATAATATATACGATACAGTAAGTATAGTAAGAAAATCTTTAGATAAAAATAAATCTCTAATCGGTTTTGCTGGCAGCCCTTGGACGGTTGTAAGTTATATGCTTGAAGGAAAAGGTAAACAAGATTTTTCTGTAAGTAAAAATTTTCTTTATACTAGGAGAAATCTATCCCTACAATTGATAGATATTATTACCGATAAAACAGTAGAATATCTTTCAGGACAAATAGATGCAGGTGTTGATGTTATTCAATTATTTGACTCTTGGTCTGGTGTTTTATCCGGAGAAGAATATGAAGATTTTGTTATTAAACCTACTAAAAAAATTATAAATTCGATTAAAGGTAAATATCCAGAAATACCAATTATAGGTTTTCCTAGATGTTCGGGTTATTTATACCAGGAATATATAGATAAAACTAATATTGATGCAATAGGGGTTGATCAATTTGTACCGATACATATAATGAAAAAATGGCAAGAAAAAATTGTCGTACAAGGAAATCTTGATCCTTTTGTTTTATTTAGCAATAAAGATGTTATTGAAAGAAAAGCAAATAATATTTTATCAGAATTAGGAAATAAAAATTTCATTTTTAACTTAGGACATGGTATAATGCCCAACACTCCAATAGAAAATGTTGAATTTTTAGTAAATTATGTCAGAAACTATAAAAAATAAGAAAAAAATAGCAGTAGTTCTGTTTAATCTTGGAGGACCAGACAGTCTTGATTCTGTTAAACCATTTCTTTTTAATTTGTTTTATGATAAATATATCATCACTCTGCCTTCAATATTAAGATTTTTTATAGCAAAATTAATTTCTAGTAGAAGGGAAAAAACAGCCAGAGAGATTTATTCTAATACAGGGGGAAAATCACCTATTTTAGAAGAAACATTATTTCAAAAAGAAGCATTAAGTCAAGAATTGCTAAAAAATGAAGATGCAAACTTTGAAATATTTATTTGTATGCGTCATTGGCATCCAATGACTAAAGAAGTTGTTAAGGATATAGAAAAATATGATCCTGAAGAAATTATAATACTGCCTCTTTATCCTCAATTTTCAAATACAACAACGGCTTCTTCTCTGGAAGAATTTAATAATAATTTGAATAAAGATTTTTTAAAGAAAATAAAAGTAAAAACAATATGTTGTTACCCGATTGATCAAGATTTTATCGATTCGCATGTAAAGTTAATTGAAGAAAAACTTGAAAATAATAGTGATTTAAGTAATTTTAGAATGCTATTCTCTGCTCATGGATTACCAGAGAAAATAGTAAAATCTGGCGATCCATATCAATGGCAAATAGAAGAAACAGTTTCAAAAATTATAACTAAATTAAAACTTAATTCTAAGTTTAAGAATATAGACTATAAGATAACTTATCAAAGTAGAGTGGGACCGTTAAAATGGCTTGAACCTAATACTGAAGACGAAATAAAAATAGCTGGGTCGATAAAAAAATCGTTAATAATAGTTCCTGTTGCTTTTGTTTCCGAGCATGTTGAAACTCTAGTCGAGCTTGATATCGAATATAGAGAAATAGCAAGTAATTTGAATATCGAATATATTAGAATCCCAACTTTAAGTACTAAAGAATTATTTATAAAGTCCTTAGTAAATATGATTTTAAAATTTGCAAAACAAAGCTCTAGCTGTTTATTGTCAAGTAATTTAGACAGAATATGTCCAGCTACTTACAGTAAATGTCTTTGTAAGGGGGGTAATTAGATGGAAAAATATTTTCTGTGGTATAAAGCTATTCATGTTATAGCTGTTATTTCTTGGATGGCAGCTATGTTTTATATGCCAAGATTATTTGTTTATCATAGCAAGCCGAATATAACGAAAGAAATGGATGAAACCTTTAAATTGATGGAAAAAAGGTTACTCAGAATAATAATGACGCCAGCAATGATTATTACCTATATTTTTGGTTTTTTGGTAGCATATATATACGGTTTTGTAGCACTTGGTATTTGGTTTCATGTAAAAATGGGAGCTGTTCTAGTTCTTACTGTTTTACATGGAATGCAAGCAAAATATGTAAAAGAATTTGCTAATGGTAAAAATAAACATTCAGAAAAATTTTATAGGATTATTAATGAAGTGCCAGTAATATTTATGATAATAGCTGTAATTATGGTCATAGTAAAACCCTTTGAATAAACAAAAAATAATTTCAATATTTACTTAAGTATGAATATGTATTATAATAAAATTAATTTTAGTTAAATATTTAAGACTCCATGGCTATTTTAGAAATTATTACAGCACCTGATTCTGTTTTAAGAAAAAAGGCTAATTCTGTTGATTTGGTTGATGATAGCATCAGAAAAATCATGGATAATATGCTTGAAACTATGTATCATGACAAAGGAGTTGGTCTTGCTGCTAATCAAGTAGGTATTTTGAAAAGAATTGTTGTGATTGACCTACAAGATGATGATGATGTAGAAAGAGCCGAAAATTTTTATCCATTATTTATGGCAAATCCTACAATAGTTAATTGTTCCGATGAAATGTTAGAAGCAACAGAAGGTTGTCTTTCTGTTCCAGATCAAAAAATAGATGTTTTGCGTCATGCTTCTGTTAAAATTAGATATCTAGATTATAATAATAAAGAACAAGAGTTAGAAGCTAGTGATTGGCTTGCAAGAGCAATTCAGCATGAGATTGATCATTTGGATGGAAAATTACTTTTAGATTATTTATCTAATTTAAAAAGAAATGTAGCCATTCGTAAACTAACAAAGTTAAAAAAACTTGTCTGATTAAAATATGAACATTCTAAAGATTTGATCCGATAGAAAAATTCTTAGCTAATATGCATCATCAATTGTTGAAAAAATCTATATGATATCTACATCTATTTATACCAAAAAAAATTCAACATAATTAAAGGCCTAAAATGAGCTTAATAGAGAAAACAATAATTGATGAAGGTAAAAAATTTCTTGAAGCTGATAATCCTTTAAAGGCTATAGAGTGTTTTGATGAAGCCATAGATGAGTTCAAGAAATCTGGTATAGACCAAGTTTATTATTATAAAGGAATTGCTCTATCTGCTTCTGGCAATAATATTGAAGCAGCCAAGTGCTTTTATCAGTATATCTTGATGTCGCATGAAGATGCTGAGAAGTGTTTGAGTAATGGCAATAATTTATTTGATAAAAATCTCATAAAAGCTGCAATAATTTTCTATGATGAAGCGATTAATCTCAATCAATCTCTTGAAGAAGCTCACTATCGTAAAGGTTTAGCTCTATCTGCTTCTAATGAATACAGCAATGCAATTGTTTGTTTTGAAAAAGCAATAAGTCTTAACCCAAACTATGCAGAAGCCTATTGCGAAAAAGGCATAGCTATGTATTATTTAAATATAAATAATAGCAAGCAAGCTAACTCAAAAATAATGTCCTGCTTTGATAAAGCAATAGAGATCGAACCTAAATATGCAGAGGCTTACAATTATAAAGGTCTTGCTTTTCATGCAATGAACAAGTACGAAGATGCTATTAAGTGCTATGATGTATCGATCAATTATGGTTATTGGACGGCTCATTATAATAGAGGTATTATTTTTGCTGCAACTAATCGTTATGATGATGCTATTTATGATTTTGATAGAGTGATTCAGCTAGAGCGTTCAAAACTAATAATTGATAGAGCGATCGAAGAAAAACTTCGCTTATATAAAATACTAGGTAAACCAACAGACAATCTGTGCAATGATGAGCAAAAGCATGCTCGAAAAGAAAAAAATGTTCCAGATATGCTTTTTAGTCAAAAGGATATTGAAGCGCCACCAATACTTTCAATCAAAAGAGCTTTTGAATTATCCCATATACACTTTATGACAGCGCAAAATAATTTGTCGCCTCCAATTGGAAATCGTATAATTATTGGTGGAATTGGAGGCTCTATTTATTCTTTAGTTCTTAGTCTAGAGCTTTTCCTTAAGGGGTGTAGGCTATACTACGATGACGAATGGATATTATCTCACGACATAAAAAAACTAACAGATGGTTTATTGGAAGCGTCAAATAATAGCAAGAATTATAAATTACAATTAAACAAAGATACTCTTGATGAGATTAAAGAGCTGACGAATCTAGAAGTAAGATATAACACTTCAGAAGTTGGCACAAAATACATAGATTCATGGTATCAAATAGTTATGGAAATATTACTTCAAGCACCAAAATATTTATATGAAGTATTTATGACTCAGTTTAAATATGGCATAAAAAATCCTTATGGCATTGATTTGCAACTATTAAAACTAGAACATTATAACGATTTGAATAACTTATATGATAAGTTGTGTAGTAAGGATGGCTGCACTGTTTTTGTTAAAAAAATCAAACAAAGCAAAGACAATGAACTCACATTGCTTAAGTTTATCAATTATATCATAAATCAAGAGCTTATAGATATATTGGACATAAAGAATAAAAATGATGTTATAGAACTGAAGTGCAAAGACAGTAGTGATTGTGAGTATATTATCAATATACAAAATTTCAAAACAAAGAAGAATTACAAGGGGGCTCTTGAATTTATTGAGCAACGGGAATTTAATTCTTATGCAAAAAAGACTATTTTTATTTTTATTGCAAATTGTATCCTTTTTCCTGATGATGATAACTATCTCATAGTTAATCAGACCAAAAATAGCTGTGATTATATATCGTTAGAATTACCTAAATTGACCAGTAACGTAGAAATAGAAACATTAGATTCTAGCTGGTTTCGCTTAGATTCTAGCTGGTTTCGCTTGAAATTTTCTCCTTTTACACCCACATCAGAATCAAATATAATCCAAGCAATGAAAAATATTTATAAAATAATATCAATTCCCTGTATAGAAGATACTATAAAATAAGATAAAGACAAATTATAAAATTAGAAGAAAAATAGAAAACTTCTTCGCTATCTTTAAGGAAAAAAACGTCTGGTCTTAAGATATAAAAAATAAGACTTATCTTTTCTTTCTTTTGCTCATTAGCAGCTATTAAGTAAGCATAACCTTTATTAACAGTCGCTATTTTCTTATCGAATTATAGATAATTGTTGCTAGATCTTTTTTTATCCCTTCCACTCTAGTTAACTCGTCAATAGTTGCGTCACTAACAGCAGCAAAAGATCCAAAATAACTTAGCAAAGATTTCTTACGAACCTCTCCTATTCCAGGAATATTGTCTAAAGATGAAATTTTCATCGCAATTGAACGTTTTTTACGATGATTTTTTATAGCAAAATTATGTGCCTCATCTCGTAAAATCTGCAGATATTTCATTACAGGTAGATTTTTATCTAATGTGAATAGTTCGTAATTTGGTCTATGAAATTGCTCTCTACCGCTATTTCTTTCTATACCTTTAGACATACAGACAAAAGGAATATTCAAATTAAATTTTTGTAAAACTTGCTGAACAACACTCATATGCCCTTTCCCTCCATCTATGATCATTAAATCTGGTAGTCGGTGAGGTTCTTTTTGTAGTTTATTAATTTTTCTAGTTAAAACCTCTCTAAGCATTGAATAATCATCTCCGCCTAGGGCATTTTTTTCCTGCTCTTTAATCGTAAATAATCGATATTCTTTTTTCTCAAAACCATTTTTACCAGCAACAATCATTGCACCAATAGCAAATGATCCCTGTATATGGCTGTTATCATAAACTTCAATACGATTTGGTATGGATGGTAAATTAAATATTTTTTGTATCTCTTCTAGTGCATGACTATTTTTAGCTGAGCTTTTAATATATTGTTCCAAAGCAATTTTAGCATTTTCTAAGGCAATTTGCATAAGACGTTCAACTGGTCCAGATTTTTTTGGGCTCATTATTTTAACATTGACGCCATGTAAATCCTTTAATGCTTTTGAAAAAATAGTAGCATCGCTGATAGAATGGCTTAGAACTATATTTTCAGGAGGGATTTTATCATGGTATAGCTGAATAATAAAAGCTTTTAATATTTCTGGAATAGTGCTATTTTCTGTATGTTCTGGAAAATAAGCGTGATTTCCACAGGCACGTCCTGCTCTATATATATAAAGCTCAACGCAATATTCTTCGTTAATATTTGTTATAGCAATTAAATCGGTATTTTTTGTAAGACCAGTACCTTCAGCTTTTAATTGTATATAGCTTATTGCTTTTATGCGATCACGCATTTCTGCTGCCTTTTCAAATTTTAGTGCATCACTGAATAGTTGCATTTTTTGAACAAGAAAATTTTGTAAAGATTGATTTTTACCTGATAAAAAAGTTTTTATTTGATCCACTAATTCATCGTAATTTTCTTTTGATATTTTGCCAGTACATGGAGCATAGCATCTGTTGATTTGATATTGAAGACATGGTCTTTTTCTGGAAGAAAAATACATATCAGAACATGATCTTAATTTAAATATTTTTTGTAATTCTAACAATGTAACTTCAACATGCTTTACAGAAGCAAATGGACCAAAAAACTTCCCATCTTTAAGTTCTGCACCCCTATATTTTAATAATTGTGGAAAATCGTGATCTAGGCGTAACTTGATATAAGGGAAAGACTTATCATCTTTTAGTAAAATATTAAATTTAGGCTTAAATTTTTTAATTAATTGCCCCTCAAGTAGTAAAGCAGAAGATTCCGATTCTGTTATAGAATATTCTAAATAACAAGTCAGTGAAATCATAATTAAGGTTTTGCCTTCAAGATCACCAGTATATTGTTTGAGACGATTTTTAAGATTCTTTGATTTGCCGATATAAATAACTCTCTTATCCACATCCAGCATACGATATATACCAGGGCAATCAGGCATATCTTCTATATGAGATTTTATAAGTTCTTTACCAGACAATATATTATTTAAATTTTTTTGGTATTGGGTCATAGCCACCATCAGCAAAAGGATGACATTTTAAAAGCCTTCTAACGGCTAAAAACAATCCTTTTACTGTACCATAAGTACTGATTGATTGATAGGCATATTCAGAACAAGTTGGCTGAAATCGACAATTTTTACCAAGCCAAGGTGATATAAAAAATCGATAAAATTTAATCAGTAATAATAGAGCATGTTTCATGATAATATTAATTATGGAGAATAAAAATAAAACCTAAAAAACTTTATAATTGAGTCTTAATTTTTAGATTTTACAGAAAAACCAGAAGAAGACCAGTTATAAATTCCCCCTTCTAAGTTCCAAATATTTTCTTTAAACCCATCATTTTCAAGAGATTGACAACCAATCATGGATCTAATTCCAGACTTGCATTGTAAAACTATTTTCTTTTTTTTTAAATCAGGAATTTCATCTATCTTGGTAAGAAGCTGAGATAATGGTATATTAATGGCTTTTTCAATATAAGATTCATCATATTCGAACGGCTCTCTTACATCAATAAGTATAGCTTCTTCATTATCTATCCAAGATTTTAATGTTTTTGGATCTAGTGTTTTAATTTTACTCAAATTACCTCGTATATAATTAAATTATTAAAATTCCAAAGCTTGTCTGTAAAGTTCCAATATAGCTTCTTGTTCAGCTAATTTATTTTTATCAAGCTTTCTTAATTGAACTACCTTCTTCATTGTTTTTACATCAAATCCATTAGCCTTAGCTTCGTCAAAAACTTGTTTAATGTCATCTAACAATATTGTTTTATCAGCTTCTAATCTTTCAACTCTAATAATATACTGTTTTAATTGTTCTTTTGCTACTATCTCAGACATAAAATAACCTTTTTTATTGTAAAATAATTTATGCTTTTATAGATATATTTTATCAAAAACACTAGCTTTAACCCGCATAGCGGAAATCTCGGGAGCTTGCTCCCGAGCTGGATAGCGTTATAATAGGCGTTAGCCTATTATAAAAAATCTTACTATGGAATTAAGGCGTAATAGTCATCATGTTTTTCGGATAATGTATCACTTTGTGTGGATACCCA
>CAMCXV010000031.1 GCA_945883665.1 Rickettsia typhi
TTATAAAAACCAAGAACTACTCTATCATTAAAATTATATCTAATAGCAAAACCTAAGTTCACCTCTTTGCTTTTGGAATTATCTACTTTGAATTTAAGATCCACTAAAGATAAAAAATTATCATTATCCCACACAGGTTGCATATAATCTATTTCCGTTAGATTTCTTTTTTTGCTGTTTCTAGTTGATAATTCTATAAATGGACTATATCCCGTAGCAGTAGAATCTGCTCTAGCAATAGACGAAAACAAAAAAACTGCCCCAAGTATATACATATTGTATAAATATTTTTTCATTGATTTCATGTGTGTTAAAATTTATTCTTTAGCAACATTTTAGTAAATTTATATAAAACAAATAATTTTACATACTAGTAAAAATCAGTTGTTTTATATTATTAAAAAAAACATATAATAATTCATAGTATTTTAATTAATTGTATTGTTAGCAAAGTATGATAGATAAACTGAGTAACAGAGAGTTAGATGTGTTCGCATGCGCTGCGAATGGAAGAGGGTCTAAAAAAACTGCAATGCTGTTGTCCATTAAAGCTGGTACGGTAGATTGGCATATAAAAAATATTATGCTTAAACTCAATATATACAACAGGGAGTCAATAATAGATTTTGCAGAAAAAAACTGCGATTTAGATAAAATAAAAGAGCATTATCTACATATAGTTGCTAATCATTTATTTTTAGATTGTTTAACTTTTCTAGAAAAATCTAACAAAAATACTATAATTAATATCTCAATAATCAAGAAACCAGATATCAATGAACTTTTTATTACAAAACTATCTAACGACCTAAAAAAAATTAATATCACAGTAAGTATTACTAATGATCCTAATATACAACACGACCAAACTCATTATTATTTATATTTATATTCTAAATATTCGGATGTAAATTTGAATCATCAATCAATAGCAAATGTAATTATTGGTATCATTGATGATTCTTGTAACAAAGAATCTATTATAGAAAAAAATTACAATCACATCCATTTTTCAAATAAAGATTATTTCATATCTTTTTTGTATTTAATAAAATTAATTACACCTAATATTGACATCACAAAATTCGAAACAATGTTGCTAAAGATAGGATCTAATGATCTTAATCATATCGATGATTCTAACAATTTAGATAATGATCCTGCACCTATAAAAGCAGAACATAAAACGATTTATATATATAAAATACTGCCGTTTTTTATCATTGCACTGGTTTTTGCAACTTATCAAATATTCAACAACCCTTCTTTGAAACAAGGTTTTGATACTACAAGTTCTGGTATAAATGAGGCTCGCACCAAAACTTGGAACTTACCAAAAATGCTCGATTATAATGTAGAACGGAAAGAATTAATAAAAACTATACAACAAGAATTACAAAAAAATGCAAAGAGTCCTTCGAAACCAACTTATGTCGGTTTATATGGCTTAGGAGGATCAGGAAAAACATCCTTAGCTAATTATATTATAAGGAATCCATTGCAAAAATATAGCTTTAGATCTTGGTTTAAAGCAGAACAAATTGCTTTATTAAAAAATGATTACCTTAATTTAGGATTAGATTATGGTTTGTTTAATGATCAAATGACAGAAAAGCAAAAAATCAGCGCAGTCAAAAAATGGCTTGAGCAACAAGAAAATACACTATTAGTTTATGATAATGTATCAGATATAGATAAGATAGATGATTTTTTACCAAATAATGGTCATATTATACTCACCTCTAAAAATCACAAACTTCCTGGTGCAATTTTAGTAGATATAATGACACCAGAAGAGTCGACCCACTTGGTAAACACAATACTTTCACCCAACAACACGCAAGAAATGGAATATAAAAATAATGTTAAATCATTAATAGAGGAATTGCAATATTTACCTTTAGCCTTGTCGCAAGCAGCATCTTATATCTCTGAAAATAATCTATCAATTCCAGACTATTTGTTCTTATATACTCATGAAAAAGAGCTCTTATTATCAGACAATACTATGCCAGTAATGGATAGGCATGAACCAACATACATTACATGGAAAATGAGTATTAAAGTAATAGAACAGAATTCACAAGGCGAAGATGCTGTGAAATTATTCGAAGCTATATCCTGTTCCTACGCAGAACAAATTCCTACAAGACTATTGATACATTATGTATATGGAGCATATAATACCAAAACACAAATTAAGTTTAACTCTTTACTAAATTTAATTAAGCAGCACTCTCTGATTCAAATATCTTCTAATAGCATTTCGGTACATAGGCTTGTACATTCTTTGTTATATAATGAGTATTTTATTAAAAATCCTTTTCATTTAGTTAAAAAATATATTTCTAGCGCTGAAGAAATGTTTTCAAGAGACAATCAAATTTTAAATAATATTGATTTGATTAAATCTTTACTTTTACATTTAGAAAATTTGTTATCCAAAACAGAGTATTTACCACTAATCAAAGATAATAAATATAACAATTTAATCGAACATATAGGTCAAGCCTATTTTAAATTAGGTCATTATGAAAAAAGCAAAAAGTTATTAAAAAATATCCTAGCTATTCAAGAACAAAATTTAGGAGCAAAAGATATAAAAATTAGCAAAACACTATATACATTGGGAGCAATTCATCTTAGCATCTCTAATTATAAAAAAAGCTTAAATCTGTTGCAACGAGCATTAGATATACAAGAACAACATTTCGGTATAGGACATATCGAGACCGCTAGCACACTTTCAAGACTTGGCACAGTTAATGAAAGTCTCAATCTTAATGAAAAAGCCAAAAATCTTCTCGAGCGAGCATTAGATATACAAGAACAACATTTTGGTATAGGACATATCGATACTGCTATTACACTCTCAAGACTTGGTTCAGTTCATACAAATCTTGCTCTAAATGAAAAAGCTAGAAATCTTCTCCAACGAGCATTAGATATACAGCAAAAATATTGCAGTACAGGACGAAGTATAGAGACTGCTATTACACTTTCTCGACTTGGTAGATTATATTTAAATCTGGGTCTAAATGAAAAAGCCAGAATCCTTTTAGAACAAGCATTAACTATTCAAGAAAAATACTTTGGTAGTGGGCATCTAAAAACCGCTAAGACACTTTTTCGACTTGGTCTAGCATATTCAAAACTAGGTCTAAATGAAAAAGCCAGAACCCTTTTAGAACAAGCATTAGCTATACAAGAAAAATATTTTGGTAAGTGGCACAAAACAAATAGATTTAACCTTTTAAGTCTTGCTGAAGTGAATAAAAAACTAGGTCTAAATGAAAAAGCCAAAAGCCTTTTGGAGCAAGCATTAGCTATACAAGAAAAAAAATATTTAGATAAAAAACCTAAGGCAAATCCAACTTAATAAAATAAAAAATACAAGAGTCTGTCTTAGGTTGGATTAGCTATACATTCCATTTTTTATAGATTTATAGAAGTTCTAACTCCTAATGACCAATTTTTTACTCTACCAGTTGGACGAACACTAGAATTAAGACCTATTCTATATTTTCTATTAATCTCCGCTGAAATATCTCCTTGAACTTGCATATTCGACTTATTTACTTTATATCCAGGAACTCTAAAGTAATTATATTCACTAATATTGCGCCCCTGAACTTCTTGGTTAATTGGATCTTTCCAATCATATAGATAGCTTAAAGTTAAAGAAGGTGTTAATTTTACATTTTCATTCATTGAAAAACCGCTTGTAAAAGTTAAACCAACCTCACCCATTACAGATTCTCTTTTTGGTATATTAAAATCCATTTGTGTAGAAGTTTTTTGACCAGACAAAGCAATTTTTTCACTATAAGCTTTCATTGTTACGGATTGATAATGCCCAGAAACAAAAGGAGTGGCGCTGATATTATCAGCTAAATCGAAACGATAACCCGTACCTACACTGGTAAACAAGTGATTTCCTGATGTTTTACCTTGCTCTTGATTATTAGCTAAACCTAAAGCAATATTCCGAGTGATATTATAGTTAAGTTTACCCATACCAGATGAAGCATAAATAAACATAGGATTTTCAAAGCTATAAACCCCTTGTAGTGATATTGCTTGTTCTCTGATCTTAGCTTCACCTCTATTTGCTACAAATTTGGTTTTAGTTTCAGCATAGCCAATTCTTGTACCAACAAGTAAATTATCATTTATTTTATAACTTAAACCAACTCCACCATCTACTGCGCTATCATCTTTAAAACCTAAGGTCTTTTTGCTAAAATTTCCAGTATGGCTTTTGCCAAAATCACCAAAAACTTGTATAGCAAATTTATTATCATAATTGCCAGATGAAGTAGCAAGATTATTTCCTACCTGACCAGTATTAACAAAATCTTGAGCTAGAGCAAGGTTTCTATCCGAAGTTTTCATCCCAAAACTAAGGGGAGATTCACGTAGCATTGCAACTAATGTAGGACTTGTTATCACAAAAAAAACAAACTGACGCTTAATATTGTTAACAGGAGCAGTTGCATGTGAAGTTGAATCGAAAACTCCAGCCCCCTGAGGTACAATAGAATTACCAAGAGCTTGCTCTACGCTAGTTAAATATTTACTAGGATTATCAGCTAATTCTTGCATAAGATCTGCTTCATTCCACAATATTACATTAGCTCCTGGAACTTGTAAGGCACCTTTTATTTGAGCTTTTCCTATTTCTCTTGAGATTACGTCAGAAAATTGTGTAGTACCAACAAAATTTTGTCTTAATGCTTCATTATAATGATTTGAAATTAAAATATAGTTGGCTCCATTTAGAGTAGCTTTTTCTACAAAATTTCTAGTGTTAGCTTCTGTAATGTCTAAATAGCTAAATAGCACAGGGAAATTATCGGGATTTACAGTTAGAGAACCATTAACCACCTTAGTATACATATCTACATCGGATAAAACTTGACCATTATTTATTAATCTGATTAAGTCACTATTAGGAGCTGCAACTAAAAAAACATCACCAGTAAAAGTACCAGTTATTGCTGAAATTGGATCATAAAGCCCAGCAACTTCACTAGATAATGGATCATAAATAACTAAGTCATTTGATCCAAACTTTCCTTTTAGGGCTAAATAATTATCTAAATCACTAGCATAATGAACCCCTCCAAAAATGCCACCAACCATATTTGCAGAGCCGTGCCCACCAATAGCAAAATTTGTTTCATTTCTTTGAAAAGCAAAACCTAGCTGTTCCGTTAAACTATTTGCATAAGTCTTAACTCCTCCGCCATCAACAAAACTATCACCAAAGCTAATTAAATTAGTAAAATCCTGTGAGTTTTTTGTAGCCAAAGCAATAGATGTAGTACTAAGCGAGATAAGCGAAAAACACGCAAAAATTTTAGAAAAAATTTTCTTTTTATTGTTAAACATTGATACAATCTCTTGAAATATGTGGTTAAATTAATAATTGAAATAATAGCATTATTTTTTATTAATTCAATACTAATATTTTCTCTTAAAATTAGCAATATCACCCACTTTCAATCAATTTTCTTTTGTTTTTAGCAAATAAGTCGATTTGAAAATCAATAAAACAGCTATTCTTTAACGATTTTGCAAGATTATCTGCTTGTAAAAGAATTTTTAAATCACGAGCAAGATCAGCAAAAAAGAATACTGGCTCACCACTTTGTTTAGTACCAAGTATCTCTCCACCTCCTCGCAAAATTAAATCTTGTTCAGCAATATAAAAACCATCATTGCTTTCACGCATTATCTTCAGCCTTTCTCTTGCCATTTTAGATAGTCTTTTTGGGTTATACATCAGCAAACAATATGATTGCTTACTTCCACGCCCCACTCTACCCCTTAACTGATGAAGTTGTGCAAGACCAAATTTTTCAGCATTTTCAATAATAATTAAGTTACTATCAGGAACATCAATCCCAACTTCAATTACTGTTGTTGCAACTAAAATACGAGCATCACTCTCTTTGAATTCTTGCATTATCTGATCTTTAACCAGAGATTTCATTTTACCATGAAGCATTAAAACCTGATTAGGATAAACATTATTCAATTCAGCAAAACATGTTGTAACATCTGAAAATATTGTAGAATCTGAGTCATTATCTGCAATCATATTTAATGTTTCATCTGACTGATCAATCAAAGGACAAACCCAGTAGATTTTTTCTCCTATTTGTAATTTTTTATCTAAAGATTTTATAATCTCTGATTTTTTTTCATTAGATATTATAGATGTTAATATTGGCAAACGATCACGAGGTTTTGTTTTTAATTTTGAGACACTCATATCTCCAAACATAGTAAGAGTTAAGCTTCTTGGAATAGGAGTTGCTGTCATCACAAGTACATCAGGATTTGATGCTTTTTTTATTAATTCTAACCTTTGTTCGACACCAAATCTATGCTGCTCATCGATAACTATGTACCCTAAATCCTTAAATTCCACACCTTTCTGAAACAAAGCGTGAGTACCTATTAAAATATGAACCTTTCCAGTAAGCAAATCTTCTTTTATTTGTTTTTGTTGCTTTGCAGAAGTTTTGCCAGTTAACAACTCTACCTTAATATTAGTATCGTCTAGAACTTTACAAAAAAATTGATAATGCTGCATGGATAGTAGATCGGTTGGCGCCATCAAGCTACACTGAACACCAGAATGAACAACATTTAATATAGTTAAAAGCGCAACTAAAGTCTTGCCAGAGCCTACATCTCCTTGTAACATCCTCATCATCTGAATATCAGATGATTGGTCTTGTTCTATTTCTTGAATTGACTCCAATTGACCATTGGTTAGCTCGAAACCAAGTTTAGATAATACTAATTCATGTATCTCGTGGTTTGTAGCAAAAGATCTGCCCCTATGCTTAGGTTTTTCAGTTTTAATTTTTATTAAAGATGCTTGGTTAGCAAATAATTCTTTTGCAGCAAGTTTTTCGATATTAAGCCTTATGCTTGTTTCAAGATCGTTTTGCGCTGTTTGTTGATTAATTAAATGTAGATTTTTAATTTCATCTAGCAATTCATTGATATATTTTTTTTCTTCCGTAACTTCAGGAGCAAAATCTTTTTTTGCTTGAACCGCACGCTCTAAAATATCAATAGCATCTTTGATATAACCATATAATTGTTTATTTACTATACCGTAAGTAAGAGGATAAACTGGTATTATAGATTGAGTTGAATTTTTCTGAAATATAAATTCTGGATGACTAATTTGCAAAACACCCTCAAAAATCTCAATTTTGCCAGTAATGTTATATTTCGAGCCCACTCGAAGCTTGCTAAAAATGAATGGGTGAATTTTGCTAAAAAAAACCAAAATAATCGATCCAGTATCATTAGAAACTTTTATTTTAAGTGGAGCTCTTCTAGATGAAGGTCTAAGTACATCTTCTAATGTCACCTCCACTTGAATTAATTCACCATTTTTTATTTTTGATAAATCTGGATTAATCTTGATAAAATTATAGCCAATTGGTTTATAAAAAACCAAATCTCTTAAATTATTAATTTTAAGACGCTCTAAGGCTTTTTGTGCAAGTTCATTAATCTGCAAAAATGATTTAACTGACTGGAAAAATACATTATACATTATTTCTAACTACAAGAATCACAAATGATTTATGGCATTTAACCTAATTCAAATATTTTTTACTACAATTTACTGTTATTGATAGAATCCATAATAGCAAAAGCAGCTACTTCTAAAATATCACTTGCAGAAGATCCCATAGGAATAATCTGTACAGGATACTCAAAACCATTTAGAATTGGACCAATAAACACCTCCCCAGCAAGTTCTTCAAGTAATTGAGTAGCAATAGCAGCAGAATGAAGACCTGGCATAATAAGTACATTTGCTGCCCCAGTTAATCTACAAAAAGGATATAATTTTTGCAAATCAGGATTTAAGGCAACTTCAGCTGACATTTCTCCATCATATTCAAAATCCAAGTTCATTTTATCAAGTATTTCTATAGACTCTCGAATCCTAAGAGATTTTTCTCGAATTGGGTTGCCAAAATTAGAGAAAGAAATCATGGCAATTCGTGGCTTGTATCCTATAGATTTTGCAATTTCCGCTGTTTGCAAAGTAATTTCTACTAAATCCTGAGCTTGAGGTAATTCACAAATAGTATTATCGGCAAAAATTATATTATGCTCTTTTGAAATCATTATAGAGTAACCCATAACTCTTTTATCTTTTTTAGGTCCGATTACTTTTGATATGTCATCTATAGTATCATAATAACTTTTCGTAAGACCAGTTACCATCGCATCAGCATCGCCACAAGCGATCATACAGGCAGCAAAAATATTTCGATCAGATTTTACAAGGCGTGTGCAATCTCTATATAAATAACCCATACGCTGCAATTTTTTGTAAAGATAATCTATATATTTGTTTAAATTATTATTAATTGCCGCATTCATAACTGTAATACCCTCAAGAGAGCAACCACCTCCTAAAGCTTCTACAATTGGATCAATTTTACTGTGTCTACCAATAATAATCGGCAATCCATAATGTTCATCACGCATCACCATTGCAGCTTTTATTACTTCTTCTTCTTCTCCTTCTGCAAATATAACTCTTTGCAAAGGAGCATGGCTAATTTTATCAAACACAAAATGCATATAATTTGAAGTAGGATTTAGTCTACTCGCAAGCTCTGCTGTATATTTTTTAACATTAATCTCTTTAATCTTAGCTACACCACTTTTTATTGCAGCCTGTGCTACCGCTACTGGAACGGTTGTAATCAATCTTGGATCAAAAGGAACTGGAATAATATAATTAGGACCAAAGGTTTTTTTCTGACTATCATAAGCACGATAAACTTCTTCTGGCACTGGTTTTCTTGCAAGATCTGCTAGAGCATGGGCTGCTGCTATCTTCATTTCTTCATTAATATCGGTAGCTCTTACATCGAGCGCACCCCTGAAAATGTAAGGAAAACCCATTACATTATTCACTTGATTATCATAATCCGATCTACCAGTTGCTATAATCGCATCGTCTCTAACTGATTTTATATCTTCAGGAGTGATTTCTGGATCTGGATTAGCCATTGCAAAAATTATTGGATTCTTAGCCATAGAAATAATCATTTCTTTGGTTACAGCACCCTTTACAGATAAGCCTAAAAATACATCAGCACCTTTTATAGCCTCACTTAATGTTCGATGTTGCGTAATCGATGCTTTTTCTTCTTTCCATTTATTCATCCCCTCAGTTCTTCCTTTATATATAACCCCATGTGTATCACAAAGAATAATATTATCTCTTGAAACTCCAAGGGAAATAGCAAGATTAATGCATGATATTGCAGCAGCTCCTGCTCCATTAACTACAATCTTAACTTCAGACATTTTTCTATTTGTCAAAAACACAGCATTTATTAATGCAGCACCAGTAATTATAGCAGTACCGTGTTGATCATCGTGAAATACTGGTATATCCATTAACTTATTAAGTTTTTCTTCAATGACAAAACATTCAGGAGCTTTTATATCTTCTAAATTAATTCCTCCCCAAGTATAACCGAGATGTTTTACTGTATTAACAAACTCATCAATATCAGAAGTATCAACCTCTATATCAAAACAATCAATATCAGCAAATTTTTTAAATAATACAGCTTTACCTTCCATGACAGGTTTAGAAGCCGCAGCTCCTAAATTACCAAGACCTAAAACAGCTGTACCATTAGAAATCACCGCCACTGTATTCCCTCTAGCGGTATATCTATATATATCATCTGGGTTCTTTTTGATTTCAAGACAAGGAGCTGCAACACCTGGAGAATAAGCCAAAGCTAGATCTTGCTGGGTTAAAAGTTTCTTTGTCGGCTTTAAAGCTATTTTTCCAGCTTGACCTTTTTCGTGATACTCTAAAGCTTTTATGTAATCAGGTGAGTGTTTATTATCCATTTTAATATAATATAATATGTTTTATGATCAAATAATTATTCTTTATCCAAGAATATACACAAGTATTGATAATGACAAGATAGAAAGTATTGTAGTAAAAGTAATTATTGAAGACATTGTCTCTAGATCCCCACCAAGTTGTCTAGATAAAATATACGCAGAACTAGCACACGGCAAACAACTAAATAAAATCCCAACAGATTTTGCAACCCCCGTAATTGACATAATCCATAAAATTAAAAAAGTTATTATTGGTGTAATAATAAGTTTTATCAAACTTGCTGAAATAATAATCTTCATATTTTCTGGGCTAACCTTAAACTTTAAACTTGCTCCAACAATTAACATGCCGATTGTCAAAGCTGCATCTGATAAACTATCAATTGTTTTTTCAATACCAAAATTTAAATCAATTTCAAAATAATTAAATATAAACCCAACAAAACTAGCAATAACAAAAGGATTAGTTATAATAGATTTGGACATTATAATCATGCTCCTCTTTCTTGAAGCTCCCCCACTATCTTGTGGTATATAATGGGCAAAACACATGATAGCTGTTACATTAGTTAATACTATCATATAAGGTGATATACTAGCGACTACTGATAATCCAACATCTCCAAACAAAGCCGAACTCAGAGCAAAAAAAATGTAGTTATTGTATCTCGTCGTTCCTTGAAATAAAGATGTAAATTGAGCCTTATCATAATTTTCTTTTGTTTGATAATATACGACAAGAGCAGACACTATTAAATTTGATATTATCAGAGCAGAGACTAATCGAAAAAATTCTGAGGAGGCTAATTCAAGCCTGTATACGCTACCAAATAAAACAGCTGGAAATAATAGATAAAAAGATAATTTTTCAAGGCCACGCCAGAATTCATCGGAAATAAGCCACTTCTTTCTAATAAAACTACCAATTATGGCGATCAGAACAATAGGCAAAACATTACAAAAAACGCTATACATGCTTATTTCTTATTTTTAAAGATAAAATTAAGCTATTAAAAAGATCTCTAAATTAATAATAGCAATATACTATCATCAACCAAGAAAGCTTTTACAAAGCTTAAAACATTAACTTAGGCTGATAGCTTTACTATAGTTACTGAATAGATCAAAACAATAATAAAAAAAATTATCAGCATTACTACATAATTCTTTTTTTTTAACTCAGGCGGTAAATTATTTTTTTTCATCTGCTTCATAATTCTAATTAAGTATTTTCCTAATTTATTATTGTTAAACTATACACTTATTTATCAATAACCAAACATTTTTTTATGTATAATAAATTAATAATCATTTCTAAAATCTATAAGAATCATATCAATAGATATTCTTGAAAAATAGCAACAAAAAGTATAGACTTCCGAAAAAATAATTAAATCACAAAACATAATGAGTTTTCAAGAAAATTTAAACAAGATTTTAGTTAAGCATCAAGAATTATCAAATAAGCTTTCAACCGGTATTAAAGGTGAAGAATTTGTAAAATGTTCAAAAGAATATTCCGACCTTGAAGAAGTAGTACATCAGATTAATGATTACAATAAAGCGATTAAAGACCTAAGCGATGCCAAAGAATTTTTAAAAGATAAGAGTTTAGATTCCGAAACAAAAGAAATGATCGAACAAGAAATTTACTATCTAAACGAAAAGATCCCCAATCTTGAAACAGAAGTAAAAGTTGCATTATTACCAAAAGACGAAGCTGATAGCAAAAGTGCTATAATTGAAGTAAGAGCTGGCACAGGAGGGGAAGAAGCGGCGTTATTTGCAGCAAGCCTATTTAGTATGTATCAACGTTATGCGGATCTCAAAGGCTGGAAATTCGAAATATTATCTATTTCTGAAATAGGTGTAGGTGGATATAAAGAGGCGTCAGCATCTATAAAAGGTCATAGTGTATTTTCTAAACTCAAATTTGAATCTGGAGTTCACAGAGTACAAAGAGTTCCGCAAACTGAGTCAAGTGGCAGAATTCATACATCAGCAGCAACAGTTGCTGTATTACCAGAAGCGGAAGAAGTAGATATTAAAATTGAAGAAAAAGATTTAAGAATAGATACTTATAGAGCTTCAGGTGCTGGAGGTCAGCACGTTAATACAACTGATTCAGCAGTTAGAATTACTCATATACCAACAGGAGTTGTTGTATGCCAACAGGATGAAAAATCTCAACATAAAAACAAAGCAAAAGCACTGAAAATTTTACGTTCAAGAATTTACGAAGAAGAGCGTCAGAAAAGAGAACTTGAGCGTTCAACTTCTAGAAAAAGCCAAGTTGGTTCAGGTGACCGATCAGAAAGAATCAGAACTTATAACTTCCCACAAGGACGCATTACTGACCACCGCATTAATCTTACTTTATACAAGATCGATGAAGTTTTAAGAGAAGGTAATCTAGATGAATTTATTCGAGCTCTAATCTCGGATGACGAAGCAAAAAGACTTGCAGAAGAAATTTAAAACAAAAAAAATATTCACAAAACATATTGAATTATGATACAATCTTGGAATTCAATTAAACAGGAAGAGTAAAAATGACAAAAGGACAAGACAAAAAGAAAGAAGCTAAAAAAGAGCCGACTCACAAATCAATAAAAGAAAAACGTGCGGCAAAAGCAGCTAAAAAGGCAACGAAATAGAGACCATTTATAATATCCATATTCAAAAAAGGTTTTTTTCGCCTTTTTTGAATATCCCCTCATTAAGCTTCTGTAATTACATTCAAAACCCAAGAAGAGTCAATCACATCTTTTTTGTAAAAAAATTTCTGGACAAAATAATTGTATTATTTACTATAATCATTAAGTACTAACCGAAGATTAAACCAATATAATAACCACAAATCTTGGGTTAGTTTTGTTAATATAATAATTAGGAGGGAATTTTTATGAGCAAGAATACTGATAAAGTTAAAGCTGATTATAAAGGATACTCTAAACATTCAGAAAATTACCAAAGAGATCTCTTAACAGCTCAAGAAAAAGATGCAGCTGCTAATGCTAATAGAGCACCGCATGAACGCGATCCAGAAATAGATGCTAAGTTTGATAATTGCATTTCTTATGTAGCATCGTGCTGCATGGGCGATTCTGATTCTGACGATTCTGGGGAAGGAGGTAATTGCTGTTGTTGCACAATTTTTTAATAATTCCTGAGTCAATCATAAATTTTATGATTGACTCTTGACTTCTACATACTCAAACTAGCTCAACACTCTTGTTTGGGTTCTTAACTTTATGTAAAGTAGGAACATTGCTTTTTGAATTATTAGTGTGAGGTGCAATCTTGTTGGCTATGATCATTAAATCTTTCGATAATGATTCACTTTTGCCTAAAATAATAGAATCTTTAGCTTTATCGCTACTTACTTCTAGTTGCACCCCCTTGTTTTTCTCTATTTCTTTTTGCATTGCCTCATATTGCCCTCTATTTACAGGTAGAGTATATATTTTTCCATCTCGCTTAATACATACTGGCGATTCTTTATCTGTAGAACTATAGTGAACTGGTATAGGAGTTGTCATTTCCA
>CAMCXV010000032.1 GCA_945883665.1 Rickettsia typhi
CATTGCTTGATAGAATTTGCCACAATTGTGATATTATAGAAACTGGAAACGAGAGTCATCGTATGAAAAAAAGAAGCTAATATTTTGTAATCGAAGTGGGTCAATTTTGGACGCACTTAGTGGGTCAATTTTCAACGCTTATTGACAACTACTACACTCTATATTTTTTGAATGCACAATCATTAACATTAATTATTTTATTATTCCTAACGCAAATTCTATAGTTAGTTGAAAATTATACTAAAAAAAACACTAGTTAATAAATCACTAATGTTTTGTTTTCGTATTTAGCCTTTTCAATTTTGGGTTAGTCCTCATATCCTGAATTTATTATTCTCTCTAAATCATTCTGTAGTCTTGTCATATATTTTTTAACTTCCTTAGACATACCCAGCCTATGTTTTTTAAGTATTTCATCAAATTCTTCGGCATATACATACAATTAATTCCATGATCTTTCTTTTAATAAAAAGATTTATGGTAGCATTAATTACTTCTTGCTCTATCATCGATAAAACATCTCCTATAATATTTCCTAATTGTTTAATCTTATCTTCTAGTTTTTTCGTCACGCTTTTTAATTTTTTCTATTTTTGCATTTCTGATGCCTTACAAAACTAACAACCTTAAGTATAGCAGTTTTTTAACGGGAGTCAACCATTAGTTAAATAAAATATCACAGTATTATTACTTAGTTTAAAAATGAAAGTTTTCAGAGCTAGATAAGATAATAGTATAAACGCGAATTTAGGATAAGGAGTGATTGAGCCGTAGATTAAAGATAAGCTTTTTATGCAAAAACGATCAATCGTTGAGTCTGTATTTAACGTGCTAAAAAATAGGATGAATCTTGAACATAAAAGGAATAGATCACCTATCAATTTTTTGTTTTTATAAGTCCAGTATAAATGGTACATGATCAGATGGTCTATCCCATTTACGCGCTTCTTTAAGAATGGAAATATTTTTTAATTGATCTTTTAGTGGTGAGCTAACCCAAATATGATCTAACCTTCTTCCTCGATTAGATTTTTCCCAATCTTTATTTCTATAACTCCACCAACTATATAATTTTTCATTCATATTGGTAAAATGTCTGCCACTATCAATAAATTCAAATGAATTTTGGAGAGTTAATAATAACTCTCGTTCAATTGCAGTGTGGCTAACAACATTTTTTAGCTGAGAGCTGGACCATACGTCATTTGCATGCGGAGCAATATTCAAATCACCGAGTAAGATTATTTTATCATTTTTGCTTCTGTTATCTAAAAACCAATTTTGGATCAATTTTATATATTCTAATTTATGTTTGAATTTTGGATTAGTAACAATATCTGGTTCATCTCCACCCGCTGGAATATAAAAATTGTGAATTTCAATATCTTCTATTGTTGCGGAGATATGTCTTTTATCATTGTTGTAAAAATTAGAAGAAAAAATATTTCTTATAGGATGTTTTGATAAAATAGCAACCCCATTATATGATTTTTCTCCTGAAAAAGCTATGTGCTTATAACCTATTTTCTTAATTTCATCTTGTGGGAAAAATTCATCAGATGCCTTTGTTTCCTGTAAACATATTATATCAGGATTAGTAATTTCAGCTAAAGTTTTTAATAAATTCAGGCGTAGACGAACAGAATTTATATTCCATGTTACTATTTTCATTTGATGTTTCGCTTGTTAAATAAAGATATTTTTACTGATTTTGAATAATTCGATTTATAAATTTTTTAGCTATTCTAAGTAATTTAGCTTCAGGACTTAAGTTCTTTATTGCCCATTTTTTTATCCAAGGTTCTGCTAGTTGCCACATATTAATTTCTGGATCTAGACTTTGTCCTATACCTTCGACTACCACCATAGTTTTTTGCAATAATAGAAGTTGTGGTTGTGTCTCCATGCCAAATTCTTCGGTAACTTTAAATAATTGGGCTAAAAGATTACCTATCGAAATATTTTTAATCTGCTTCCCAATAATTGGCTCGGCAATTGCTCTGCAGCTTTGAGAAAAGAGTTCTAGATTTGTGTTTTTAGGTATATAACCTACTTGATGATGGACGCTAGCAACAAGCTTATAGTCTCGTTTTAAAAAAGCATATAATAGTTCAGCAATTGCTAATCTATCTTCTTCTAACAAAATACCTATAATACCAAAATCTATTAATGCTATCTGACCATTTTTTTTCACAAGAATATTTCCTGGGTGTAAATCAGCGTGAAAGAAACCATCTCTGTAGGCTTGGTTAAAAAAGATAACTGCAATTTTAGCGGCAATATCTTCGGGTTTTAATCCGTGGTTTATTATATTTTTTCTGTCATATATTGATATTCCATCAATCCATTCTAAAGTCAAAATTTCCTCTGAAGTTAAATTCCAGTAAATTTGTGGTACGCATATGCTATCATCACCTAAAAAATTATCAGCAAATCTTGATGCAGCAGCAGCTTCCATTAACAAATTTAACTCGCTGTTCATTGATTCTCTAAATACAGCTATTACTTCATTTAGTTTTAATCTTTTTGAACTTTTGACAAATTTTGTCGTAAATTTAGCAATAAATTCTAGAAAAATAATATCATTATTATATTGTTGATTAATATTAGGTCTCAAAATTTTGACGGCTACTTTTTCACCGCTTATAAGAGTTGCTTGGTGAACTTGAGCAATAGAAGCAGCAGCAACAGGAATTTCTTCAAAGCTAGAAAATATTTTAGATATTTGTTTTCCAAAACTTTCTTCTATCTTGTTTTTAACAAATCTGATGTTAAACGGAGGAAGTTTATCTTGCAAAGATTTTAAGTGATTTGCTGTATCTAAGCCAATTAGATCTGGTCTTGTAGAAATGGTTTGACCAAACTTAATATATATCGGTCCAAGTTCTTTTAGAAAATTCGTTAATCTTATACCAAAATTTTGTTTTGGGCGTGTAAAAAATTTTTTAGGATATATTGCAAAACATATTAAATTACCTATAAAAATTATCTTTTTTGAAATTTTTATATTTTCAGGGTGAGTAAGAATTTGATATTTACTAATTTTATATAAAAATAAAATTAGGTTGCTAATATTTTGAATAAAATTAATCATATTTTATAGCCATAATGAATAGCAGAAACACCAAAAGTTAAGTTTTTATAATCTACATCAACAAATCCCGCTTGTTGAATTTTTGTTTTAAAATCTTCTTGATCTGGAAAAAGACTAATACTTTCACTCAAATATTGATAAGCAGATTCGTTGTTTGTTATATATTTTCCTATATTGGGAATTACATTAAACGAATAGAAATCATATAGTGGCTTTATTAATTCATTTTGAACTCGTGAAAATTCTAAGCATAAAAATTTACCAGTAGGTTTAAGTACTCTGTGGGCTTCTTTTAATGATTTTTCGATAGAGAGCATATTTCTAATGCCAAAAGCTATAGTATAATAATCAAAACTATTATTAGCAAAAGGTAATTTTTCTGCATCAGCTACTATTAAATCTAAATTATTTAATATATTCTTATTTATAGCTTTAGATTGACAAATTTTAAGCATATCATGATTAATATCACAAATAACGATATGAGGATTTTTATTTTGTTTTTTTGCCCTAGCTTTAATTCTAAATGATATATCTCCTGTTCCTCCAGCAACATCTATTATATTACTATCTAAATTTGGAATCATCTGGCAAAATTCGTCCTTCCATGCTCTATGAACTCCGAAACTCATTAAATCATTCATTAAGTCATATTTCCCTGCAACATTAGAAAATACATCATCTACTAAAGAACGTTTTTCTTCCTTAGTTACTTTTTTAAATCCAAAATTTATATTCTCTTCATCCTTAGTAGTTCTATTATTATCATTCATAATTATTGATCTGATATATTTTATGTATTAGTAATGTAGTATTAATAATATTATCATATTAGATAAATGCCAGAATTGCCAGAAGTAGAAACGTTAAAACGCTCACTAGAAAAACATATTGTGGGTCATAAAATCATCTCTTTTATAAAGCTCAGAACATCATTGCGATCAAATTTAGACCCGAATTTAACTGAAAAAACGATTAATTCTACTATTAAGAATGTTCGAAGAATTGCTAAATATCTGATTATAGAGCTTGATAATGATAACTCTATAGTATTTCATCTCGGAATGACAGGTAGGCTTACTTTTAGAAGTAATAACTATGATTTGCAAAAACATGATCATATTATTCTTATCTTAGGCAATCAAAATCTTATCGTTTTTAACGATGCAAGACGTTTTGGTATGGTTTATGTTAGTGCTACTAATGATTTAGAATCGCAAAAATATTTAAAAAATCTTGGTCCTGAACCATTTTCCGAAGGGTTTAATGTAAAATATTTGGAAGATTGTTTTAAGAATAAAAAAACCTCGATAAAATTAGCAATTATGGACAATAAAATTGTTGTAGGAATAGGTAATATTTACGCATCTGAAAGTTTATTTTTGAGCAAAATAAATCCATCGAAATTATTGCAAAATTTAACAAAAGATGAAATAGCGCGTTTAATTGAGTCAATTATTTTTGTTTTAAATGAAGCGATAATGGCTGGTGGTACCACGTTAAGAGATTTTGTTAATGGAGATAACAAACCAGGTTACTTTAAACAAAATCTTAAAGTTTATGATCGCAAAAATGCTGATTGTTACTCATGTGGGGCAATGATAGTCAAAATATTCCAAAGTGGAAGAGCCACATATTATTGCCCTGTTTGTCAAAAATAAGCTGTTCTTAAAGTATCGCATATTTGGTTGATTTTGGAGGCACATAATAATAAATTTAATTATAGAAATGCCTTTTTTAACATTATATAACCTTAAATTTTATGATTGACTCATTTAAACTCCTCTTATTATTCCTGATTTGGTATTATTAGGCAGAGCAGAATGGGTTTTATCAGCTTCGTGACGACTAAAAAGTTTTTTTATGTGACTTAGATTTCTTTTTTCGTGCTGAGAAACTATAAGTTCTGGTTGCTTTGATTTTTTTGATAGGGTTTCTAGATCACCTTTAATACCATCAAGAGATAGACCAATTGTAGCTTCTAGTTTAGCTTTTTCTGAATTATTGTAAGATTTCATTGCATAATAAGCAACAACATTACCGATTATTGGCACTATTGTTGCAAAAGCTACTCCTACTTTTTGAATAGTTGATAAACTATCATAATCTCTAGCTTTGCTAGTTTTTTCATGTACTTCTTTACATTTTGTAATTACATCTAAGTCGCATTTCGTGTAATCAACGTCTGTTGTTAAAGCAGATTTACCTTTGAAATCTTTATGGTTCGCTAACATTTCTGGAGCCTTTGGATTGTTTAAAAATTGCCCTAGATTTGATTCCATAGTTAACAATTTTGGAGCTTGCTCTTCACCTAATTTCTGCGCAGCAGCGTATTTTTCTTTTAAGTTGGTTTGTAGTGCTGGATCATCTGTTTTGAGATATTGGTCTATAATTTTTTCTAAAACATATTGTTTAGCGGGTTTTTCGCTCTTATCTGGAGGCCCTTCTTTTTCTATTTTTTCAAGAAGTTTTTTGTACTGCTCTTCTAATTTTGGTCTGTCTTTAGCATCTGCTTTTATATATTCATCTACAACCATTTTTAAAGCATATTGCTTAGGATCTATACCATCTATCTTTATATTATTATCAATAGCATATTCCATAGGATTTTCTTTACCCAAACTCTCTTCGTCCAGTGTTAGTTTGTTATCTATTGCATATTTAATTGCATACTCTAGATTTCCTTTACCTTTAGCTGCATCTAAAACATCTTTAGTAATAGCATTATGGCTAGACATCTCATCAACTGATTTTTCTAAGTCAATTCTTAATTTAGTTAATTCAAGGTCTTTTTCTGGAATTTGTAATACACCTTTTTCATGTAGATAGATTGTTGTTGCATCTTTTAAAATTGATTCAATATTTGGTTTATATCCAGTTGGCTCATAATTTTCTAACTTTACTAAGGCTCCTGTAATTATTATATGATTTATATTTAAACGTTCTATGGCATCAGATACTTCTTGGTTAAATTCATTAGGATTTTTATATTTTCCTTCGGTATAAGTTGGTAATCCAAAAGCAACATTTCTTGCAATACCCTCCATAAAGTTATTAACAGTTGCTTCATTTTGTAATGCTTGATTTACAGCATTAGATAATTTTTTACTTGAAGTACGATGTGTTGGAACGTAACTTAAATAATGGTCTTCTTCTGCTGTTTTGGCTTTTATTCCATATTCAGAAGCAACGCTATTTACTAAAGAACTAATAACATGTATTTCCCAAGCTGGCAATGTACCTATTGCCCCAAACTCTGGAAATTCATGCTTTTTATGCATTTCAGTTGCCGTTTGAGTAACAAAATCTCTTCCTTGTTGTGTTACATAGGCTCCTATTCCCTGATTGCCGAGGGATAAATCGGAAAGTATACTTTGTAAATTAGTTAGAGTCCCGTCTGCGCAAACAAATTGGCGATCTTTATACTGACCTACAAGGACATCCTTAGGTGGCGCCACGCTCTTTTCAAATGTGCATAATATCCCTTCCATAGTTTTTTTTATTAGATCTCTCTGGTTTGCTTCGAATTCATTTTCAGGTTTATTTTTAAATTTAACTCTTAACCCACTAAAGTTAGAAAACCCCAGCTGTTCCATTTTGTCACAAATTGCCAAAGCTTCCTTGTTCGCTTTAGTCATTTGCTGAGTTTTTTCTCTATTATAAGGGGGAGCTGGATAAGTTGTTGCTTCGCCTCCATAAAAAGTTTTCATATAAGAAGATACAACTTCTGGATCAACTCCTTGTGCTACTTCTGGTTCTGCAAAATGTTGCTTAAAAGCCTTTGGTACTATCTTGACTTTCATATAAGTTACTCGGTAATTAAGTTTGTATAATTTTTTAATTTTTCCTTTACCAAGCTAGATTATTATTTATAGATAGAGTTATATTCAACTAATAACAGAAATAATTAGAACATGTATATTATGAATAGTTGTAAATATGTCGAGTCTTGCTTTTATCCTGAATAATGGGCTGCAATATAAATGACTTTATAAATACGAGCATTCGTAATAACGGTTTAATCGAAACTTGGGCAGAGAAATTTTTAATAAATAATTTGATAAATTATACGATGCTTGAGCATTAATTCTTTAATACCCAAACCTCAACTTAATTTAGTATAAATAATTTAACAAATCATTATCTAAAAACAGACCCAGTAGGTAAAAAATTCATCCATTTCTAGAATTTTGATTTCTTTGAGTTTGGCTGGGACTTCGGTTGGACAAAGTTTTGCTTTTAGCATTTTTAAATAAACCTCTAAGGCAATGAATGATAAGCTATTGACAATAAATTTCTTGACTAATTCATTTTTCATACTATCATCCGAATGGTAACTTTCCCAGTCCATAGAGATTAAAATTAGAACGTTACATGTTAAATATTAAAAATAAAGGTAATATAACATTCATAAATTATAAACAAATTCTTTTTAGTTTACCATCTCAGCTAATAGCTATAGTCATAATTAGTTTTGCATTTGGAAATTTTGTACCAGAGGTAGTAAAGGCTTTTTTTCTATCGATTAGTTTATCGATCAAGAATATGTTGATATTCATACTGCCATTTATTATATTTTCTTTTTCTTTTTATAGTTTTGCGCGTTTAAAAACAGGCTTAATAACATATACTGTTCTTCTGTTAAGCATGATGTGTGTATCGAACTTCATGGCGGTAATTACCTCTTATTATGCAAGTATAGTAACCAGAAATATTATTAGTGTAGAACTTGCTAATGTAAGTAATCAGACAATAATGTTGGAATCATTATTTGAACTGACATTGCCAAAATTCTTTAGCAATGTTAATGGTTTGATATTAGGAATATTACTTGGTATATATACTAGTACACAAAATAAAAATAAATTATTACAGCTGGCAAAAAATCTTAATAACACTTCTAACAAGTTCTTGAATAATATTTTTATTCCAATTCTTCCAATATTCATTTTAGGTTTTATATTAAAGTTTCAACATACTGGCACCTTAAATAGTATCTTCAAGAACTTTATGCCGTTGCTATTAGTATTAATAGCTTTGTATTGCCTATATATAGGTACTGCATATTTGATAACAATGAGTTTCAACATCAAGCGTACTATTGTAGCAATACAAAATATTATTCCAGCAGCTATTATAGGATTTAGTACTATGTCTAGTGCTGCAGCTTTACCATTGCTTACTTCAGGAGCAATGAAAAATAGCAAAGATCATGAGCTTACGCAAAGTATAATACCATCGATAACTAACACTCATATGCTCGGTGATGCTCTTGGCATACCTTTGATGGCTTTGTCTTTATATGTAGTACAATATCATAATATGCCTGAATTCTCTGCATATATTACATTTGCTATTAGTTATGTACTTGCAAAATTTGCTGCAGCTGGGATACCAGGCGGTACTATCATAGTTATGATTCCTGTATTAGAGTCTAGCCTACAATTTACTCCAGAAATGAGTGGTATTATTTTGATGATGTACATATTATTTGATCCGTTTTGCACAATATTTAATATATTCGGTAATGGTTTATTTCCAATCATATTTGAAAAAATATGGCAAAGACTAAAATGAGCTTGTTGTCAGATAATGGTCATACTCTAGCTGGTGCAATTGAGCGGAAATGAAGGTGAAGCCAAGAAAGAATTTTGGTAATTTACAAAAATATGGGGCGAATGACGGGGTTCGAACCCGCGACCCTCAGATCCACAATCTGATGCTCTAACCAACTGAGCTACACCCGCCATATTTCATGTAAAATTGAACTTAAGTTCTCTCAAGGAGAAACAAGATCACAAGTTAATTGACTTTGCCTAATAAGTCAAGACCATTAATTAGCATGTTGCCAGATGATGATTTATTATATATTTAGCCTTACATTACGCAAAAATCTAAATACAATATAAAAAGATCTATCTAAAGCACCTTGTCTTTTTTCATAAGCATTCTGAATGGATTGTGATTTATTTTAAATTGCTGTTAAATTGAGGAATCTATCATAAGATTCATAAAACTGATCAAGCTAATCAAAAAAACACTAATTACACAAATTGGATAAAATAATTTGTTTTTTATAATTTTGGAAAAAATATAAAAGATAAAAATGTTAGTAGCGACAAATAATATGCTATAATTTTGACACCACAGACTTGCTGGCAAAATCAAATGAACTAAAGACTGATTATAACTATAAAGATTTTTACTATCTAGATTTTTTTGAATGATCCATAAACATAATATTGAGGCTAAAGAAAAATCTGCTATCCATGAAAAAATCTCATGATCAATTAAGGTGCGATAAATCATACCTATTATGATAATAGTTAGAGTAATTTTTATTGGTATAAAATTATGAACAGAAAATATAAAAATATTTAAAAGAACTAGAGTGGCAAAACAAAAATAAATAAAAAAATACTCAAGATTATTATCCATTAAATAGAATAATATAATTGCTATTAAACCAACTAAGATTTCAAGCGCAATATATGATTTGCTAATAATCATGTTACAATAATTGCACTTGCCAAGAGTGCTAAACCAACTAAAAATCGGCAGATATTCATAAAAACGTAAAATATGACCACATTTTGAACAAAATGGAGGTCTAGTTGATTTTTGATCAAACCCTGAAATCATTATATTTCTAGGTAATCGATAGAAGACGGTAGTAGTAAAATTACCTATTAACACACCGAATAAAAAAACTATTATATAGCTAACTGCAAAAGTCAAAATCTTTCCCTTCTTCAATATAAGATCTAATTCTAGACATTAAATCTTGGAAATATTGAATATTATGCCATGTCATTAACATTGATCCAATTATTTCTCCAACCCTAACTGTGTGATGTAAATAAGCTTTGCTATAATTAACACATGCTGGACATGGGCAATCTTCTTCAAGAGGGCTATTATCATCAGCATATTTACTATTACGAATATTTATAGCTCCATATTTTGTAAATGCCTGACCATTTCTACCAGATCTTGTAGGAATGACACAATCGAACATATCAATACCACGCTCCACTGCGCCAATAATATCAGATGGTTTACCAACTCCCATAAGATATCGCGGTTTTTCTTCAGGTAAAAAAGCTGGTGCATAATCAAGAACTGAAAACATTATATCTTGCCCTTCGCCAACAGCTAGCCCACCAATAGCATAACCTTCAAAATCAATTTTAGTTAAATCTTGGGCAGATTTCTGCCTTAATTCTTGATAGATTCCACCTTGCATAATACCAAACTGGGCATATCCTATTCTTGTAACAAAAGCATTTCTTGATCTTTTGGCCCATCTTGAGCTTAGCTCCATCGATAGTTTTGCTTGCTCAAAAGTTGCAGGATATGGCGTACACTCATCAAAAGCCATAGTAATGGTGCTACCAAGTAAATTCTGAATCTCAGTAGATCTTTCTGGCGTAAGCATATGTTTGCTTCCATCGATATGAGACCTAAACTCCACTCCTGCTTCGGTGATTTTTCGCAAATCAGATAATGACATCACCTGAAAACCTCCTGAATCCGTCAGGATTGGCCCAGACCAGTTTATAAATTTATGAAGTCCACCAAGTTTTGCAATTCTTTCTGCTCCTGGTTTTAGCATTAAGTGATATGTATTACCAAGAATAATATCGCTACCAGTAGATTTTACTGACTCTGGAAACATTGCTTTTACCGATCCCCTCGTCCCAACTGGCATAAAAGCGGGAGTAAGAATTGATCCATGCGCTGTTTCAATCAAACCAGTTCGCGCTTTATTATGAGTCGCTTTTAAGTGAAATTTAAATTTATTCATTAGTTTTATGTAATAATCATATTTAATTTTTACTATATCTAGAGAGTAAAACTAATCAAGCAACAAGATATTAAACATTAAAAGAACTTACACAAATTTTATGATTTACTCTACTGTACCGCGTTCTTAATTTGCAAATAAAGATCTCTGCCTTTTTGATCTTTTTTCCAAGCCATTAAAAATAAATTTCCAGATTTTTTAGCCCAAACTTTACCGATAAGTTCTTTTTCTTCCGTGTCTTCATTTTTTAAATGCTCGCCTTTATATTCTACTATCAAAAATCTCTCGTCATTCAACTTAGCAACAAAATCTGGATAAAACCTATCTGTTGCCGTAGGTAACCAAAAGGCATATTTTGGATCACGGTCAAGATTTCTTACCCAATATTTTACTTGGCTAGTTTCATCAATAGCACGGGCGCACTTAACCTCTTCTTCATTCATCATTGCAATACGAGAGTAATAATGTTTGGTAAAACCAAATTTTCCTTCGTACAGAATATTGGCTGGATAATTATTGGGATCAAAAGAAAAACTAAACTCTTCAGGGCTTACCGTCACTATCGCATCGAGGCTAAACATACAAGACTGGTAGCCTTTTTTATGAGCCATCTTTCTATAACCGACAATCTTCTCTCTTAAAACTTTTTCAAGAATATATTTTCCACGTAGCAATTTTGCTAAGTCTAAATCATCACGTGCCAAAAGATTTTTAACGATACGCCGTAAAAATTCTAAAAGAATTTCTTGTTTGATATCATAAGCTTTAAGTTTTTTATCAAGCCAACGACAAAACTCTATATCATCCAATTCTGTTGAAACTCCTGGCAAACTTAACTGCTCAACTTTGTTCAAAAACTTAATCACAATTTTTTCACCAGCAATATCCGCCATATATTGCTTAGCTTCTTCGTCAACGATAAATTCATCTTTTGTTAAAATTGTACTATAATCGAGCAAATTCCAACCATTTTTATCAAGAAAAAGATCTGATTCGGCTAACTTAATAGTATCTTCAAAATTTAATGGAATTATAAAGTTTAAGGTTGACTTATATTTGTTTGGTAGGCAATATATCTATTTTTTAATAAAGAGATATACATGTCAAAAATTAAAATTGCTATTAATATTTTGTGCACAGGGATACCCATCATATTAACATATCCACCAGAAATTATTACATCAAATTTTGGCAAATGGTTAGAATTATTTGGAATAACTAGCATACCTATTTGGATGCATAGTCAATGTTTTTATAATTGTATGATGTTCGCATGTTTTTTATGGTTAGTATTTTCTACTAAAAATTATTTTCGACCGAAGACACAACCTAATAATACCAATTAAAATTGAAAAGGTGGTAGATTATTTAACAACAAAATCTTTATGGAGTGAACAGCAATATAGAAAATATAATTTTAGATATTTCTCGAAAGGAGAGTATGTATTAGAAGAGATTGTAAACAAAGCAAGATTAGGATCTATTACTATAGAAGGATCTATTCCTAATACTTCTACAGCCAAAGAAATAGATAAAGATTACTGGAAGCATGCAACATTAAAGTATAGCGGATCTTATCTATTTACAGAATGTACAGATATAAATAGACAATTTTATTTTATAACATATTCTAATTTAGAAATAACATCACCAGATATTAAAATTATATGGAAACCTTCTTCACGACTAGATAGATTTTATAGTAGATTATTATTTTTTTTAAAAAGTAAAATCTATTACCCTATTAAAAGCAAATTATTTCCAACTAAAACCCCAGCATCTTATTAATAGTCATATCAAATGTTACTTTACTATTAATCTCTCGGGCGTTGTATCTATAACAAAACTCATCAATATAGTTGTTTAGGTACTTTTTAGATACCCAGTGAAATTGACCCATAATGCCGCGTTTCAGAATAGCCCCAAAACTTTCAATCGTATTAGTGTGAATATCGCCTCTAGTATACTCTTTACTGTGATTGATAGCAAAATGCGGATAAAGCAACAATTTTTCTGTAAATTCACATTTCACCTTTTTTATATTACGCGCTCATATCTAAATAAGCAGCACCAGTAATCCAATCATCGCTAATTTCTAGCAGGATAGCAGTAATGAGCCTAAGGCATGATTGACTATTAGGAA
>CAMCXV010000033.1 GCA_945883665.1 Rickettsia typhi
TTTTTTACCGGCAAAATATTCTAATCATTTTAAGGTAGTCAGTTATTCTAGAATAATACAGTTATGGTCTATAGTTTAATACTTCCGTTAGTTATATTAATACATCAGCTAAAAGGTGAGCAAACTGGGGCATGTTTTATAGATTCAACTTGTTGGTAGCAGGTGATTTAAGCGAAGGGTTATTAGGAAAATTATTTGGCGATAAAGCATATATTTTCAAGGAATTTAGGATGAATCTTGAACATACAAGGCATAGATCACCTCTCAATTTTTTAGTTCATATCATTGCTTGCATTGTTAGCTATGCTCTTACTAAATTAACATATCTAAAAACAGTTTACATCTAATTCTAAACTCTCCTTATCCTAAATTCGCGTTGACAGGAGGCGACAGAAACATTTAAATACCTTCCCATCTTTTAATTAAATTTGTCTCAATATCGAATAAATCTAATACTCTTGTTACAGAGTGGTTGATTACATCATCTAAACTAGCTGGTTGATTGTAAAAAGCTGGAACAGGAGGGCATATTGCAACGCCAATTCTAGATAGTTTGAGCATATTTTCTAAATGAATGGGACTAAATGGTGTTTCTCTTGTCATTAAAACTAATTTTTTTTGTTCTTTGATTATTACACCAGCTGCTCTTATGGTTAAATCATTTTCAAAACCAGAAGCTATTGCGGATAATGTTTTCATACTACATGGTGCTATAATCATGCCCATTACTTTAAAAGATCCGCTAGAAATTTTTGCGCCAATATCACTAGGGTTATAAACATAATTTGCAAGATTCTTAATCTCATTTATTGAAAATGATATCTCGGTTGCAATGCTCAAATTAGCTGATTTAGAAATAATTAAGTGAGTTTCTACATCGTATTCTTTTAATATTTCAAGTAATCTTATCCCGTAAATTGCTCCCGAAGCACCAGTAATAGCAATGATAATTTTTTTAACTTGTTTTGTCATATTTAAAAAACACTTACATAAATAATAATCCACTTTAACTCATTAAATACAAGCTTGCAAGATAGGTGTAAAATTCTGTGGTATTTTTGTAAAATGAGTTAGAGTCAATTCGTAGTAAAACAACAATTAATTAAAAAATTAACTATTAGTTAGTAATATTTGTTGTACACTTCAAGAATATAAAGATAATAAGAAGAAATTTATATTATCTTTATATTCTTCTAAACAAGTAAATTATGAGGGTATGTATTATGATGAATTACTGGAAAATTTGCGCGAAGCTTAGTACTTCAATACCTGGAATGTATTTTATTGGAAAATTTATGAAACCAAAAGATCGAAACGATAATGAGAATCATCATAACGAGAATCATTACAAATTACAATTTCTTGTAGAGAGTAATTCAGAGGAAAATGAGGTTTTAGCTCATTGTATGGAAAAGAATAATCATCCTTACAACGAGAATCATTACAAATTACAATTTCTTGTAGAAAGCAATTCAGGAGAAAATGAGGTTTTAGGTCATTGTGTAGAACGTGCTACTCATACTCTTAATGAGCATTCTCATACCTCTGCAGGAGTTGAAGTATCAGGAGAGTCTCATGTAGAATTATGATTTAGAATTGTATTTCTTATAAAGCATAAGCGTTAAGTTAACCTTGAGTTTTTATTATGCAAAACACAAGGTTAACTATTCTTCCTGAAACAATGATTCTTGTGCAAGTATTTGATTCTTTGGTTTGGGTATGTCAAGATGTTCAAATGCGCTTCCTGTTATCACTCTTCCACGAGATGTTCTTTGTAAAAGTCCTATTTGAATTAGATACGGCTCTATTGCTTCTTCTATAGTGTCGCGTTGCTCTGAGAGGGCGGCAGCGATCGTTTCAATACCCACTGGTCCGCCATTATAGTTGTCAATAATAAATTTTAAATAACGATAATCGTTGCTATCTAGACCTAATTTATCTACTTCCATTCTATTTAATGCGTTGTCGGATATTTTTCCTGTGATTTGAAGATTATTATCAACTGATGCAAAGTCACGAACTCTTTTTAGTAGCCTTAGTGCAATTCTAGGAGTTCCGCGAGAACGATATGCTATTTCCTTTGCGCCTTCTTGGGTTATGCTAGTATCTAGTAATTTTGCTGCTCTGATTAGAACATTTTCAAGCTCGTCAGAATTATAAAAATTGAGACGAAGTGGTATGCCGAATCTATCACGAAGTGGGTTGCTTAATAATCCTAATCTAGTGGTGGCTCCAATCAAGGTGAATTTTGGTAGGTCGATACGCAGTGATCTTGCTGCTGGCCCTTCTCCTATTATTATATCTAAAAAGAAATCTTCCATAGCAGGATATAAAATTTCTTCAATATTAGTGTTTAATCTATGAATTTCATCAATAAATAATACGTCATTTTCTTGTAAATTAGTTAAGATACCAGCAAGATCAGCGGCTTTTGATAAAGCAGGACCGCTTGTTGCTTTAAAATTAACACCCATCTCTTTTGACACTATCTGAGCAAGAGAAGTTTTGCCAAGGCCTGGAGGACCATAAAAAAGCGTATGATCTAGTGATTCACCACGATTTCTAGCTGCTTGTATAAATATGCCAAGATTTGTTTTAAGCTGTTCTTGACCAATAAAATCCTTAAGCAAGTTTGGTCTTAGATTAAACTCATGGTCTGTTTCTAATTTCGTCCCTTTCAGAATTTCTTTGTTCATAAATTATCCTAGAGTTTCATTTTTTAAAGCAGCTTTTATAAGGTCATTTAAAGAGCTGTTTTTATCTTGAGATAATATTGAGCTCACTCTGTTCTGAGCATCTGCTCTACTTACTCCTAATGCAACTAGAGCGGAGATTGCATCAATAGCATTGTTTCCTAATGTGAATTTAGTGATATCTGTTTCTTTTATATATTCTGAGGAGTATTTATCTTTTAGTTCAGTGATTATCCTTTCTGCTAATTTTTTACCAACTCCAGAAACTCGATTAAAAGCTATTGTATCTTTTGTTGCCAAAGCATAACTTATTTCTTCAGGGCTTAAAGTTGATAAAATTGCTAATGACATCTTGGTGCCCACACCTTTTACCGATTGAAGCAGAGTGAATGTATTTTTTTCTTCACTATTATAAAAACCGTATAAATGAATATGATCTTCTCTAACATGTGTTTCAATTAGCAGTGTAACTGCGCTACCAAGATTTAAATTTGCTAGAGTTTTACTTGAGCAAAATACTAGATAACCAACGCCACTAGCATCGATTATAGCATGGTCATGGTAACAAGAATCAACTATACCTTTAAGTTTTCCTATCATAGAAAGATAAATTAGTTTATTATTTTTTATTTGATTGGTATAATAACATCTAGAAAATTTTTGGCAAATAAATCATAGCGATAATTCATTTTGCGCATTTCAGACAAAACTTCATATTTAATAGCAATTTTTGCAACTATTGTGCGCTATTATGATTACGCCCTGTTTGGATTATCTGCTTCGGCTATTGCTAGCGCTTTTATGCCGGGAGGGATCGGTAGTGATAAATTACTTAATTTTTTTATAGTTTTTAGTATTTCAGTAGCGGCGAGACCTATTGGTTCTATTATTTTCGGTAGTATTAGTGACAAAATAGGTAGAGTTGCGTCAGTTAAGATTACAACGATGATTTCGTCATTATCTGTGGTCGTTATAGCTATATTACCTAGTTATGAGATGATTGGTTTTTTAGCGACTATAGTTCTTATATTTTCTAGAATGATATTCATTATGAGTTTGGCTGGAGAGATTGATGCAATTAAAGTATATATATCCGAAAAAACTGGCAAGAAATCTAGGCATTTAGCTAGTAGTGTTGTTTCATTTTCAGCTCAATTAGGGGCTTTTGCAGCGGCTTGTATGTATCAGTTTACATTTACTATCACAGAGTTAAATTGGCTTTGGAGGGTTAATTTTGTTGCAGGCGGTTTGTTGGGGTTGCTAGTTTTTTTCTTGCGGAAGTCAATTCATGAAAGTAGTTACTATATAAAAAACAAATTGAAAAATGAAGGCGATGATGAACCGGCGCTGCTAAAAATATTAGTTCAAAATAGGTTGAAATTTGTATTAGCATTAATACTTAGCGGTGGTATTGGTGCGAGTTATAATTTCCTTATCATTTTTTTGGGTACTTTTGCCGCTGAAATTGTAGGTGGCATTTCTCATCAGAATGCGGCAAAAAATAATGTGATTTTAATTATCGTTTATGCATTTTCATGTTTGATATCTGGTATTTTAGCCGATAGAATATCTGTATATAAACAAATATTTATATCGCTAATAATAATGGTTTGTTTGTGCTTTGTAATGGAATTACTAGGCAAGGATAATGTGGTTTCTTTTCCAATCCATATGGCATTGGTTTTTTTCGTTCCAATTTACATGATTCCAATACAGGTTAAATTACAGTCAATTTTTCCTGCTAATATAAGGGTTAGAATGTGTAGTTTGGCGCATTCACTTGGAAGTATGTTTCTATCTTCAACAATAGCTTTTATTTGCATGTTATTATGGAAATATACAGGAAGTTTTTCAGCAGTTTATTTATATTTTATAAGCATAATTTTGTTGATTATTGGTGTAGTATTTGTAATGATGAAGTCTGATTATCAGAATATGTTTGAGATATAAATATATTCATTTAGTAATGAGTAAATTTATCTTCATAGAAATGTCTCAAACAGCTTATTTTGTTATTAAAAAATATTAATTACTTCTTGCTTTGCAAAATTAGATGACTAAATCTTTTTTTGCTGTTATGTTGATTTTTAAGTAATTTATTTTATTTTAGGGGCTTAAAATTTACGAATATAGATATGATTGATCAAAAGATTGTTAGAAATTATGCTTCATGTTTGTTTAGTAACGTTAAATCTGACTTAGAGCATCAAAAAGTCTTGGATCAAATATCTTTATTTAATCAGCTTTTATTAAGTTCTGAGTTGATTCGTTTTTCTCTATATTCACCTATTATTTCTAAATCTGATAAATTAAAATTACTGAAGGTTTTTATGGAAAGGTTTGAATTTGAAAAATTAGTAAGTCAGTTTTTTATAGTGATTATTAAAAATTCTCGTTTTGAAATATTGTCATCTGTGGTCGAGCAATATCAGTATTTGCTTAACGAAGCTAGAGGTGTAAAACTTGTTACAGTGGAATCTATTGTAAAAGAGCCGAATGAAAAAATTCTAAATATCATAAAAATTTATCTGGAAAATAAATTAAAGAAAATTGTTGAGTTTAATACGATTCAAAATGAATCACTAATTGGTGGTGTAGTTATAAAATATGATAGTTTATTCTATGATTGTTCTATTTCTGGTATTTTGGACAGGACTGCAAAAATTGCTAAACTTGCCAAAATATAAAAGTAGTTTTGGATAGTAAAAAAGTTTATTATAAATATTATTTAAGGAGTTTTAAGAAATGAAGATAAATCCATCTGAGATATCTGAGATTTTAAAAAAAGAAATAGGTGATATAGATCAAATTTCTAAATTGCAAGAAGTTGGCTATGTTGTTGCTGTGGGCGATGGTATTGCTAAAATTCATGGAATGGATAATGTTCAAGCTGGAGAAATGGTGGAGTTTGATTCTGGCGTGAAAGGTATGGTTCTCAATCTTGAAACAGATACTATAGGCGTTGTAATTATGGGCGACGATAGATCTGTTATGCAAGGTGATATAGTAAAAAGAACGGGTGAAATTCTTAGTACTCCTGTTGGACCTGCTATGCTTGGAAGGGTTGTTGATGCGCTTGGTAATCCAATTGATGGAAAAGGTGCTATTAACACAAAAGAACATCGTCATGTAGAAACAAAAGCCCCTGGTATTATTGCAAGAAAATCTGTTCACGAGCCAGTCCAAACTGGTATTAAAGCGATTGATACCTTAATACCAATCGGCAGGGGACAAAGAGAATTAATAATAGGTGATCGTCAAACAGGGAAGACGGCAATTGCAATAGATACGATTATAAATCAAAAACATGCTCATTTAAGTAATGAAGATGCTGATAAAATTTTCTGTGTTTATGTGGCAATCGGTCAAAAGAGATCAACGGTTGCGCAAATAGTAAAGAAATTAGAAGAAGCTGGTGCTTTGTCTTATACTGTTGTTGTTGCTGCAACTGCTTCCGACCCAGCGCCATTGCAATTTTTGGCTCCTTATACTGGTTGTACAATTGGTGAATATTTTAGAGATAATGGGATGCATGCGCTTGTTGTTTATGATGATTTGACTAAACATGCGATAGCTTATCGTCAGATTTCATTGCTTCTTAGAAGACCTCCAGGTCGCGAGGCTTATCCAGGAGATGTGTTTTATTTGCATTCAAGATTATTGGAGCGAGCAGCGAAGCTTTCTGATAAAAATGGAGGTGGTTCTCTAACTGCGCTGCCAATTATTGAAACCCAAGCTGGTGACGTTTCAGCTTATATTCCAACTAACGTTATTTCAATAACTGATGGTCAAATATTTTTAGAAAGTGAATTATTTCATAAAGGTATAAGACCAGCTGTAAATGTGGGTATTTCTGTGAGTAGGGTAGGATCGGCGGCTCAAATTAAAGCAATGAAAAAAGTTGCTGGGTCTTTAAAGTTGGAGCTTGCTCAATTTCGTGAGATGGAATCTTTTGCTCAATTTGGCTCGGATCTTGACTCTGCAACTCAGAAATTAATACAACATGGTTTGAAATTAACGGAAATTCTTAAACAACCGCAATATTCACCTTTTGTTGTGGAAGAACAAGTTGTTACTCTTTATTCTGGTGTGCGTGGGTATCTTGAGAAGATAAAACCATCGGATGTAAAGAAATTTGAACATGAGTTTATTTCTAGTATTCGTTTAACTGGTGATTCAATATTAAATGCTATTAGGCAAGAAAAAGATTTAAGTAGCGCTACAGAGGAAAAGTTAAAGCTTTTTCTTGAGGGTTTTTTAAAAGATTTTTTAGATAATAATCAATAATTAGTATGTCTGGTTTAAAACAGCTTAGAAATAGAGTGAAAAGCGTAAAATCTACGCAAAAAATTACCAAAGCAATGCAAGTGGTATCGGCTGCCAAACTGCGTAGGGTTAAAGACCATGCAGAAGCATTAGATGATTATTCATCTGTTCTTTTAAAGATGATGAATGATATTAAGTTAAATATTAATTTTCTTCATTTAAGTCCATTAGATAAGATTTATTTTCAAGAGGATGTTGAAAATAAATCTCGCTTATTATTGGTAATGACTTCTGAAAGAGGGTTATGTGGCAGTTTTAATTCACAAATAATAAGAGCTGTAAAACGTGATATTGCTAAGTTTTTAGAGCAAAATATTAAGGTAAGATTGATTGTTGTTGGTAAAAAAGGTTATGATGCGTTAAAAGGTGCTTATTCAGATTTAATCGAAGAATATTATCATGTAAGTAAGGATAATTTTCTTCCTCTTGCTTTGCAAATTAAAGATAAAATCATTAACTTAACTGAGAAAGATAAAATAGGAAGTTGCTATTTATATTATAATGAGTTTAAAAACGCCTTAACACAAATTATGACTAGAATTAGCGTTTTTCCTATTGATGAGATAGATGAAAATCAGCAAAAAAATGATGAAGTATCGGTAAATTCTGGATTTGAGTATGAAGGTTCTAATATTGTAAATATTTTAATAAATTTATATATTTCTGGTCTTGTAAAATATTCTTTTTTACAGAATAAAGCTAGTGAAGAAGCTGCAAGAATGACAGCAATGGATAGTGCTACTAGAAATGCAGGAGAATTAATAGAAAAGCTTACTTTAAAACTTAATAGATCAAGACAAGCGATGATTACAACTGAGCTTACAGAAATTATTTCTGGAGCAGAGGCCTTGTAAATTAGTATAATTTTTAATATGTGCTTGAATGGTGATCTTAAATATGTGTGTAGTGATGTTAATTTAAAAAATATAATAATATGCCGATTGTACAAATTCATTTAATACAAGGAAGAGATAAAGATAAAAAGAAACAGCTTGTAAAAAAAGTAACGCAAGCTATATGCGAATCTTTAGATGTGGAGTCTAAGAATGTTCGTATTATATTGTCGGATGATGCCTGAAAATTATGCGATTGCAGGTGAATTAGTTCAGGATCAGAAAGATCCTTTTGGAAAAAGTGCTAAATAATATTAAAGGTTTAAAATGACTAAAAAAACAGGGAAAATAACTCAGATTATCTCGGCAGTAGTTGATGTTAGATTTGAAGATGGTGAAAAATTACCAAGTATTTTAAATGCACTTGAATGTATTAATAATGGTGAGAGATTGGTGCTAGAAGTTGCTCAGCATATTGGTGATAGTTCTGTTCGTTGTATTGCAATGGATTCAACTGATGGCTTAGTAAGAGGAGCTATTGTTGAGGATACTGGCATGCCGATACAAGTTCCAGTAGGAAAGGGTACTTTAGGGCGCATCATGAATGTAATAGGTCAACCAGTTGATGAGATGGGGGAAATTAAGACAAAAGAATTTTCTTCAATATATAAGGATGCTCCAAAATTTGAAGATCAGTCAACAGAAAGAAGTATTTTAGTAACAGGGATCAAAGTTGTTGATTTATTAGCTCCTTATTCTAAAGGTGGTAAAATTGGTCTTTTTGGTGGAGCAGGAGTTGGTAAAACTGTTATTATAATGGAGTTAATTAATAATGTTGCTAAAGCTCACGGTGGTTATACCGCTTTTGCTGGTGTCGGTGAAAGGACTCGTGAAGGTAATGATCTTTACCATGAAATGATTGATTCTGGCGTGATTAATAAAGATGACTTGGAAAAATCTAAAGTTGCGCTTGTTTATGGTCAAATGAATGAACCACCGGGGGCTAGAGCTAGGGTAGCTTTAACAGGACTAACTATTGCTGAGTATTTTCGTGATCTTGATGGTGGGCAAGATGTTTTATTTTTCGTAGATAATATATTTCGTTTTACTCAGGCTGGTTCTGAAGTATCGGCGACTTTAGGGCGCATACCTTCTGCGGTTGGTTATCAACCAACTTTGGCAACTGACATGGGTTCTTTGCAAGAAAGAATTACTTCAACAAAACGTGGTTCTATTACTTCCGTGCAAGCTATTTACGTTCCAGCTGATGATTTAACCGATCCAGCGCCTGCAACTTCTTTTACTCATTTGGATGCAACAACAGTGCTGAGTCGTCAAATTGCCGAACTAGGTATTTATCCTGCTGTTGACCCTCTTGATAGTAATTCGCAAATTTTAGATCCAGAGATTGTTGGTGAAGAGCATTACAACACGGCAAGAGAAGTGCAAAGAATTTTGCAAACTTATAAATCTTTGCAAGATATTATAGCTATTCTTGGTATGGATGAATTATCAGAGGAGGACAAGCTAGTTGTTGGTAGAGCTAGAAAAATTCAGAGATTTTTGTCTCAACCCTTTCATGTAGCTGAGGTATTCACTGGAATTAAAGGTAAATTTGTTGAGCTTAAAGATACGATTACAGGGTTTAAAGGGTTAATAGAAGGTAAATATGATCATTTTCCAGAATCAGCTTTTTATATGGTTGGTACTATTGAAGAAGCTGTAGAAAAAGCTAAAAAAATGGATAATAAGTGAGTTTGATTCGATGAGCAGTAGTATTTTGGTGAAGATTATTATGCCGTTAGATGTTATGTTTGAGGCAAATGCAACAATGGTTACTATTCCTGGAGGGGAGGGTGTTTTTAGTGTTCTTCCTAGGCATGTTAAATTTATTTCAACTATTTCAACAGGTTGTGTAAGTGTTTTTTTAGATAAAGAAGAAAAGAGATTTTTTATTTCTGGAGGGGTGGCTTATGTTAAACCTGATGAAGTAGATTTAGTTTCTGAATTTGTTGTTTCTTTAGAAAATCAAAAGAAAAATGATATATTAAGTAAGATTAAGAGTTTAAAATTAGAACTAGATGGACTGGAAAAAAATAGTTTTCAAGCAAATATATTAAATGCTACGATAGAAAAATATGATTCTTTACTTACTTTTGTGAATAACTAAAATTATGTTAGAATGTACCAGAAAAATAGAGTTTGATGCTGCTCATCGGGTAGTTGATCATGAAAATAAATGTAAATATTTGCATGGTCATAGATATGTCCTAGAAATCACTGCTAATAGTTCTAAATTAAATGAAATTGGTATGGTTGCTGATTTTGGTTTGCTTAAGACTGTTATGAAAGAATGGATTGACACTCACTTTGACCATAATGTAATTTTAAATGTAAGTGATAAAAATTTAGGTGATTATATTGGAAAATATACAGGACAATCAGTGTATTATTTAAATGCAAATCCAACAGCTGAAAATATTGCTTTACATCTATTAGAAGATGTTATACCTCTATTATTTACAAAAAGTTTATTTCATATAGTAAGAGTTAAGCTTTATGAGACGCCTAATTGTTATGTAGAAGTAAGATGAGTAATACGGAATATTGTCTCATTATAACTACTACTGATGATATAAAAATAGCAAATGATATTATATCTTATTTGCTTAATAATAATCATGCTGCTTGTGTTCAAATAGATGAGGTTACGAGTTGGTTTTGTTGGGGAAAAAAACTGTGTCAATCGAATGAATTTCGCTTGATGATAAAAACTTTGTCTAGTAAATATGCTGACGTTGAAACAATTATAGTGGAATATCATAATTATAATGTTCCAGAAATAATTAAGCTTGATATTACCTCTGGATTACCCCAATATTTAAATTGGGTAAAAGGAAGTGCTAATACATTAAATGATATTTAACATATGTAATAAACTTTTGTTTAAGCTAGCTATATAAACAATATATCGCTTGTTTAAGCTGTTGTTTAATCGGTTAAATATAAAATTATAATTTCAAACTAAATAATAAATGAGGTTTATTTATGAAACTTTGGCATAAAGTCACTCTTGGGTTAATTTTGGGAGTAGTGTTTGGAGTATATTTACCTCAATATTCTGAAGATGTGAAACCTATAGGAACTGTATTTCTAAGATTAATCCAGATGATAATATTGCCATTAATTTTTTTCAGCTTGGTTTCTGGTATTACTAGTATGAATGACCCAAGCTCTCTTGGTAGAGTTGGAATGAAATCTGTTTTAGCATTTATTGGAACTACATTTTTTGCAGTTGTCTTTGGTCTGGCTGTTGCTTCTATACTAAAACCTGGTGTAGGAGTTGTGATAAATTTTGGATCTTCTCCAGAAAAGAATTTAAAAATTGTGGAATTTAATTTGGTTGAATTTTTGATAAATATTGTGCCTAACAATATTGTCGGAGCATTTGCGGGAGGTGAAACACTTCAGGTTGTATTTTTTGCTATCTTTACTGGTATTATTTTAAATGTAATGGGTTCAGCCGCAGATCCTGTTAAGAATCTTATTCACTCCATGGCAAAGATGGTGTTAAAAATGATTTCCAAAATTGTTGAGTTATCGCCTTATGGCGCATTTGCTTTGACAGCTTGGGTAGTTGGAAATCAAGGGCTTGATGTTATGGTTAGTTTATCAAGATTAGTATTTGCAATAACTATTGCTATGGTATTGCAATATTTAATTTTTGGATTATTTATCATAGTTTTTTGTAGGATGTCGCCAATTCCTTTTTATAAAAAAAGTTTTGAATATCAATCAATAGCTTTATCTACTGGTAGCAGCAAAGCTAGTTTGGCAACTACTATGAAAGTTTGTCGTCAAAAATTGGGAATTTCTGAATCAAGCACTTCATTTATACTACCTCTTGGGGCTTCTATTAACATGGATGGTATGGCAATTAATTTGTCTCTAACTACTTTGTTTTTTGCTCAAATGATGGGTATAACACTTTCTATCAGTGATTATATTGTGATAATACTTACTTCAACTCTTGGTTCCATGGGTGGGGCTGGAATTCCAGGGGGGTCAATAGTTATGTTACCGATGATTTTATCGGCAGTGAATATTCCTATAGAGGGTGTTGCAATAATAGCTGGCATTGATAGGGTGCTTGATTTACTACGTACAGCTATAAATATTACTGGTGATGCAACAATTACTTTGTTAATAGATAGTAGCGAGGGTACCCTAGATAGAGATTTATATAATTCTGATTAAATATTATAATGGTTATGAAAAGTTTTAATTCCATCATTGTCTTTATTCTTATATTAAGTTTTTCTTCTAACTCTGTTTTTGCTTCGCAAGATTCAGACAAAAAAATTATAAAGATTGCTGCTGGAAGTGTTCTAGAAGGGTATTATTTTATTGGATTAAGGTTGTGTAGATATATAACAGAATCTAACAATGGCATACGTTGTGAAGTTGTGCCAACAACTGGTAGTCTAGAAAATATCAGGCTTTTAAAAAATCGAGAAGTGGATTTTGCTTTCTCATTGGAGAGCTTGGCGGTTGATGCTTATAAAGGAAAAGGGTATTTTGCTGAGTCTAAGCCGTTTGATGATATAACGCAACTTCTTAGACTTCATGACGAGGCTTTTACTGTTATTGCTAAGGATAAAGATAAGATTTTTATGTTTGGAGATTTAGATGCTAAGAAAATATCTAATGGATCTAGAAATTCTGATAGTACAATAGCTTACCTTGCTTTAGCTTCCTATTATGATTTTAAAAAAGAACCAGAAGATTTAGAGATAGCGCATGAAGATTATGCTATACTCAGTCTGAAAAAGAAATTGCAACTATAGATTAAAAGATGTAAAATGTGAGTATGAGCAAATTAGAAACAAATTTTTTAGCATCTGAAGAAAGATTGTCTTTGATACGAGATCACAAATTGGAAAAAGATGGTCGTAAAAGA
>CAMCXV010000034.1 GCA_945883665.1 Rickettsia typhi
TAAACATAAGGTTTAGAGCGATGAATTTTATAATAATTAAGAAATTCAAATTCTTTGAACTTTTCCGATACCTTTACTGATCTACTCATAAATTATATCATACTATCAGATCGCCCCTACAATACTACTTATTTAAGGTGATTGGTATAAAACTGTTTTGAAACTCGGTCGCTTGCGGCCGAGTAGTTCATCATCACAAGAAAGATTATCTTTGATAAGAGATAATAAGTTGAAAAAAGATGGTCGTAAAAGAGATAGGATTAGTTTATAGAGCAAGCTAATCAGAATCTGCAAAATCCAGAGGTGGTTATAGTTCAGGAGGGTGTTCAGCCAGTTTTAGCTCCAGAAAATCAGCTAATTCAGTAATGTCATAATCATGAGGATCATCTTCCTCAGTTGATGAGAATCAGGCAAATGAAATGAGGTAGAAAAACAGCTCACGCAGAGAAAGTTGAGTAGCTATAGTTCAGGAATTTATAAACTAAAAAAAGAGTTTCGACGAAGAGAATATAAAATGGTGGAGATGAAGGGAATCGAACCCCCGACATTCTGCTTGCAAAGCAGACGCTCTACCAACTGAGCTACATCCCCTTAATTAGATATATTATTAATACATCTTCAAATTCAGATAGTTTATATACTGCATTATCTCAACAGTCAACAGATATTTAATTGGTAAATAACACTATTTTTCTTTGAATCCTTTGAACATTGCATCGATAACTGGATCGAGTAAATATTTTAGAAGAGTTCTAGTGCCAGTTACAATCTGAACTTCAGCTTGCATACCGGGGTGTAATTCTATTTTTCTAGTACTGGCTACTTCGTTGAATTCATTCATATTTAACTCAATGCGTGCTAGATAGTAGCCACCAGCATAACGATTATCCATCTGACCTCTTGGATCAAAAACTATATCAGGAGAAAGAGATACGACTGTTCCAGTAAATAAAGGGGTAGTTCTAGATTTAAAGGCGCTAAACCTTATTTTAGACTCAAGACCAACACGAATCGAATCAATATTTTTTGGTTCTATTTTTGCCTCAATAATTAAATGATCATCCGTTGGTGAAATGTCCATAATTGCTTGACTAGCTGGTATTACACTTCCTACAGTATGGTAGTTGATATTATTTACAACTCCATCAACAGGAGATTTTAGAATAATACGATCAAGAGAGTCGCTGAGATGGTGGTATCTTTCTCTTCGTTCAGAAACACTAATTTGCGCATCTCTAAGCTCGGTTAAAGTTTGAGAAATTAATTTGCTTTCTAGATTGAGTAATTCAATTTCTGTTTTGGTAATTTCTTGCTCAGATCTTGCTATTTCAGTATCATTCATAGCTATCTCGCTTTGAGCCGAAGCTTCTTTTGCTTCTAGTTCAAGTAATGCAGATTTTTGAACGAATCCCTTGATATTAAGTTGTTTTGTTGCATCTACACGATCTTTTAAAACTTCTAGAGTTTTTAGAAGTGAAATCTTTTTTGCTTCATAACCCTCAATTTGTTTTTTCAATTGCATAGTTTTCTGTTTCAAAGAGTCCTCTTCAGCCCTTTTTACATCTTTCTTAGAATTAAATAAATTATTTTGTGTTTCAATGATCTTGGCAACTTCTGGAATATTATTGTCTTTTGTTAAAAATTCTGGATATTGAACGCTATTTTGACCATTAATTTCTGCGAGCAATCTAACTTCAGAAGCTAAAAATGCTCTATATTGATTTAATACACTATCATGTTCGGACTTAGTTCTGGTAGAATCAAATTCTAAAAGCGGATCGTTTTTTTTAACCTTATCGCCCACTTTTACGTAGATAGTTTTAATGATACCACCTTCTTGATGATTTAGACTTTTACGTTGTGTATTACTAATAACAGTACCAGATGCAACAGCAGCGCTATCAAGAGGAGCGGTTGCAGACCAAATCAGCCCAAAAATCACAAAAATAATAATTACATATGTGCCAAAAATAATAGGCGATCTAGCACTGTCAACAACATCATTCGAATTATTTGTTTTACGATTAATAATAAAATTGATGAAATGATCAACAAATTTTACGCCAGATTGCATATATTCCAAAATGCCAAAAAAAATAGCCTTTGGTGATAAGTTACTTGTCTTTTTTATCTGCGGAGGTTTTGGTTGCTCCATTGCATTAGGAATCATAACATTCTTAGACAATAATTGTTGCAAAGCTTTTAATTTTTCTGGATCTAATTTGTTATTATCTGACATAATTATTTAGTATATTTATTTCTCTTCATTGATGTGGATCATACCATTTTGTAGCATCTTAACACGCCCTTGGACTTCTTCTTTTGAACCAAAACTAGCCACTGAGCCATCTTGCAAAACTAAAATCTTATCTACTTCTGATAATACAGATGGTCTATGTGAGATAACTATCACTCCTATACCTTTCTTCTTCGCTTCTCTTAAAGCTTGGGAAAGAGCGAGTTCACCTGCTTCGTCCAAATTGGCATTTGGCTCATCAAGAACTACCAATTTTGGTTTATCATAAAAAGCTCTAGCAAGACCAATTCTTTGTCTTTGCCCCCCTGATAAATTTGAACCAGCATTTCCTATATCGGTATCATATCCATCTGGGAATCGTAAAATTATCTCATGAGCACCACACATTTTTGATGTTTCAATTACTTTTTCTGGTGAGATTTCTGCAGACATTCTTGCTATATTTTCTTTTATTGTACCACTGAAAAGCTCAATACCCTGAGGAAGATATCCAACATGTTCCCCAAAATTTTCTCTATTCCAACTATATACATCTCCCCCATCAAGTCTTACCGATCCACTAGACGCCTGCCAAACACCAACTATGATTTTTGCAAGTGTAGATTTACCAGCAGCACTTGCTCCTATTATAGCTAATATTTCACCGGGCTGTAGACTAAAAGATACTCCTTTTAGAATATATTTTGGAATTGGGGGTGGGGGGAATCCAGGTCTGTTTGGTGCGGCGTAAAAAATATTTTCAACTGTTAAATGACCCTCAACATAAGGAATTGGCATTGCTTGATCCCTTACCTCGTAACTATCAAAGGAATTATTTATTGTTTTGTAAGATTTCAAGGCGCTACTAATGCTTTTCCACATAACAATAGCATTGTCAAAAGGTGCTAAAGCTTTACCAACTATGATAGAACTAGCTATCATTCCGCCAGTGGTCATATCCTGACCACCAGTTTTTACAACAACATATGCACCAGTACCAGTAACAGCCATAGTCATAATATTTCGAATAAATCTTGAAAAGTTAGAGATTATACCATTTCTATAACTAGCTACAGATTGCTTTGCTAGAGATGCTTCGTTAAACTTTGCCCAATTTTTTGTTACATTTTTAATCATACCCATTGCTTCTACAGCTTCAGCATTTCTATTTGCTACATCAGCTTGAGTCATACTTTTAATTGAAAATTCTGTTGCCTCCCCAAGTGTCTTATTTGTTGCTATAGCATTAAAAAATGCAAAACCTACAATTATCACAGCACCCAAAATAGTAATCCAACCAATATAAGGATGAATCATGAAAATAATTGCGATATATACGATGCTCCAAGGAGCATCGAAAAGAGTGTTGATACCTGTGCTTGTTACAAAAGTTTTGACCGTCTGAAAATCCCTGAGCATTTGACTTGAAGCAGAATTTACTTTAGTAGCAGAGGCAGATATTGAGTGGCTAAAAAGTATGGGGGATAAATTATTATCAAGCCATTCTCCTACTTTTATTAAGGTAAAAGATCTAGCTATTTGCAAAAGACCATGAACAAAATATATAGATCCAATAATCAAAGATAATAATAGCAATGTATCTAAATTCCCACTTCCTATAACCCTGTCTAGAACTTGCAAAGAATATAGGGGGGTTACTAGCATTAATAAATTAATTACAAAAGCAAATATAAATGTAATCTTAAATGTTGCCTCACACTTACTTAGGGCAATTTTTAAAGGATTATCTTTTTTTTTCGTATCATTGAAATTTTTTTTCATAATAAGTATTAAGATATTGATTACCTTAAATTAAATCATATAATTTAATTTTGGATAGTTTTTTTTAATAATTTTTTCTTATAATTTTTTATAAATCTAATAAAATCTCTTTCTTCCAATCTTTCTATAATATTTTTGCTTTCTGAAAAATAAAGAATAACAAAAGCAAAATTTATATAAGGAATAAAATTATTTCCTATTGTTAATTTTATTTGCAACTTGCAATCATCATTAAAAAGTTTTCTTTTTGATAATGATTTAGAATCTAAATTATTCATTTGCAATAAATTATTATAATTTACTATCAAAGAATGATTAGCAATAAAATTATCGAAAAATACTTTGCCATCATTATCATTGCAGAGTAAAACTAGTTTTAGATTCCGTTCTTTCTCTTGAGTAAAATTTACTTTTTTCCCATAATTTGCAGCTACATTGTTTATGATAAATTTTGTAATAACAAAATTATCAGCTAAATCTATGATATTTTCTCCTTTAAATCCTATAATACACTCGCCATTTTTCTTGCCAGGCATATGAATAGTGGTTTTTATATCAATTTTTTCTAATATATCAATAATATCACCGCGTAAATTGCTGTAATGATCAAAAGGGTCTACCCTAGCAAAATGATCTTCCTCAATCGGAGAATCTATCCAGAATGTGAGTTCAGCTTCAAAACTTGCCACAATATTTGCAGAAAAGTCATATGAAAGCTTACTTGCATATTTTCCTATATTTAAATCATCAGCAATATTAACACATAAAAAACTAGTTGTAGGCATTGCTCTGAATGGGTCGCAAAAACCCTTAGAGTTAATTGCTAATAAACATATGTTTTCACTTACTTCGAAACCATGATTATTAGAATCAGCCAAGATGTTTTTAGAAGAACTATCAATTTGATTTAAATTTCCTTGTAAATCTAAATATTTCAAAGAAACGAATAAAGATTCATTTTTTCTGACAAAGGTTAAATTTTCATTTGTTAAATACATTAAAAAATATCTCTATTATTATATTTACAATTATATTTAAATTAATTCTTCTGCTATTTGAACCGCATTTAATGCCGCACCTTTACGTAAATTATCCGTTGTTATCCACATGTTGATAGTATTTGGACAGGATCTATCATTTCTTATTCTTGAAACATATACATTATCATCCTCTACAACGTCAACAGGAGTTGCGTATTGTATTTCATTATCACAACTATAAGTGATAATTCCATCTAATTCCGAAAGAATTTCTTCGGCTTCTTTTGCGTCCATTGAATTCTTAAATTCCACATTAACTGATATGGAATGTGAAACGAAAACAGGAACTCTTACACATGTTACACTTACTTTTATGTTATTATTGATAATTTTTTTTAGTTCATTTTCTATTTTAGATTCTTCATCTGTGCTTCCATCCTCTTGAAAATCACCAATATGTGGAAATAAATTAAATGCGATTTGAGTTGGAAATACTTGCGGTGGCAAATTCTCGAAAACAAATTTAGATTTAGTTTGACGATATAATTCGTCCATAGCATCTTTGCCAGCCCCGGAAACTGATTGATAAGTAGAAATTACGATACGTTTTATTTTCGCTGCATTATCTAATGGTTTTAAGGCAACGGCTAAAGGAATAGTGCAACAATTAGGGTTTGCTATAATCCCACCAAGTTTAAAGTTTTTTAGAGCTGAAATATTTGCTTCAGGCACAATTAGTGGTACATCATCATCAAGTCTAAAAAAAGATGATTTATCAATTACAGTACATCCCTTGCTTGATGCAATTTTTGCATATTGTTTAGATATTTTAGAACCTGCGCAAAAGAAAGCAAAATCAAGATCTGCAAAATCAAGGTCTGTAATTTGATGTATTTTGATAGTATCATCTCCAAAACTTACAGATTTACCAACTGACTCAGGAGATGCTACAGCAAGAATTTTATTTACAGGAAAATTTCTTTGACTAAGCGAGTTTAACACTTCTCTTCCAACATTACCTGTTGCACCTATTACTACTACGTTATATTTTTTCATTTTTATTTCAAATTAATCTATTAAAACTTGCCTCGGAAATGATATGGGTATGGAAATGGAATATAGTTTGACCAGACTCAGAGCCAATATTACTAATTACACGATATTCAAACGCTCCATGATCTTTAGCTAAATCAGCTATTTTTTTAAAGTAATGCGCTAATTCTTCTGGTTTAGCTTTCTGAGTAAATTCATTAAAATCTCTATACTCTCCTTTTGCAATAACCAAAATATGTATTGGTGCAACTGGGTTGATATCATTTATTGCAATAAGATATTCGTCCTCATAAATCTTCGCAGAAGGAATTTCTCCCCTGATTATTTTAGCAAAAATATTTTCTTTGTCGTACATAGTATCATTCATAATATATTCATTATCTAGGTTAGTTTAAAAATAATTACCCATTCTCATCATGTATTTAGACTCTGCATCCTCCTCAGAATTAGCTAATATTATATCATCTAGAATCATACCTTGTTTTTCTGCATAAAATTCTCTTAATTCCGTTGCAAAAAATCCGAATATAAAGAATTGAACTGCATATTTGAAATATTCTATCATAGAGAATTTTTCTACATCATATATTAAAAGTACAGCAAAATTAACCATGATTACAGATGTAGCAACTATCCACATTTTATGATAAATTGCCCAAAAAAAGTTAAATATTGACCCCCAAACAGAGAAACCTTGTTTTATTATGATAAAATCAGAGTTTTTACTTTCACTTCTGACGTATATAGAATATAAATGCATACAATCTAAATAATTTTATAAAAAATCTTTCTTGATAATTATCTACTAAATTGCTAACTTACACAAGTTTTTATAGAGAAAATAATTTTATGTCAAATAATTCAAATACCAATATTGGGCTTAGAGGCACTACTATCCTATGTCTTAAAAAGGGTGCAGATGTTGTAATTGTTGCCGATGGGCAAGTATCTCTTGGTAATAATATAATGAAATCAACAGCTAGAAAATTACGTACATTATGTAATAATAAAATCATAGCTGGTTTTGCTGGATCTACCGCAGATGCTTTTACACTTTTTGAGCGCTTGGAAACAAAATTAGAAAAACATTCAAATCAACTTGTAAGAAGTGCTGTGGAGCTTGCTAAAGATTGGCGTACTGATAAATATTTAAGGCGTTTAGAAGCAATGCTAATAGTAGCTGATAAAAATAATATTTTAATTGTTTCGGGAAATGGCGATGTAATAGAGCCGGAAAATAACGTTGCTGCTATAGGTTCAGGTGGTTTTTTTGCTCTCTCTGCTGCTAGAGCTTTAATGTCTATAGAAACTGAATTATCAGCTGAAGAAATAGCGTTCAAATCAATGAACATAGCAGCGGATATATGTGTGTTTTCTAATCATAATATCATTATTGAGAAAGTACTATGAGTGTAAAGAAAAATATGGGCATGACCCCAGAAGAAATTGTAGCTGAACTGGATAGATTTATTATTGGTCAACAACCAGCTAAAAAAGCTGTGGCTGTGGCTCTTAGAAATAGATATAGAAGGGCGCAAGTAGATGAGCCGATGCGAAGCGAAATAGTACCTAAAAATATCTTGATGATTGGTTCTACTGGTGTTGGTAAAACAGAAATAGCCAGAAGATTAGCTAAATTAGCAGACGCTCCCTTTATCAAAGTAGAGGCAACAAAATTTACTGAAGTGGGCTACGTTGGTCGTGATGTTGAGTCAATAATTAGAGATTTGGCAGAAACTGCAGTTAGTGCATATAAAGCTAAAGCTAAGTCTGAGGTTGAAACAAAGGCCGAACTTCATGCTGTAGAAAGAATACTTGATGCTGTGGTTGGTAAAAATGCCGCTATGGAAACTAGAGATAAATTCAGAGAAAAGATTTTATCGAAAGAGCTGGATAATTCTGAAATAGAAATTTCAGTCAATGATACGCCAGCAGTTGGTGCAACCGGCTTTGAAATTCCTGGTATGCCAGGAGCCGCTATGGGAGTTCTAAATATTACTGATATGCTTGGCAAGGCTTTTGGTAGTGAGAAAACTAAGCTAAAAAAGCTGACTGTTCAGGAAGCTATGCAAACTATTACATCTGAAGAATCAGAAAAAATGGTAGATCAGGAAAAAATAGTTTTAGCTGCTGTAAAAGCAGTTGAAAATGATGGGATAGTTTTTTTAGATGAAATTGATAAAATAACCTCAAGATCTGAAGGTAAAGGAGGGGAGGTAAGCAGAGAAGGTGTTCAAAGAGATTTACTACCATTAATTGAAGGGACGAATGTGGTAACTAAATATGGTACTATTAAAACAGATCATATTCTATTTATAGCATCCGGTGCATTTCATTTGTCAAAACCTTCTGATTTATTACCAGAACTGCAAGGTAGGCTTCCTATTAGAGTTGAAATGTCTTCGCTAACTAAAGATGATTTAATAAAAATACTTACCGAGCCTGAAACAAGTCTTATAAAACAATATATGGCTTTACTTGCAACAGAAAATGTCAAACTTACTTTTACTAAAGCCTCTATTGCTGAAATAGCCCAACATGCCTCGAATTTTAATATTGAAATTGAAGATATTGGAGCTAGGAGACTTCATACCATTCTAGAACATTTATTAGAAGATATTAGTTTTAGAGCAAGCACTATGAAAAAGAAAGAAATTGTTATTGATGAAGAATTTGTTAACAAGGGTCTGGAGGGATTAGTTAAAAACAGAGATTTAGCAAAGTTTATATTGTAATATTTATTGTAATAGGGTGTTTTTTAACCTAGATTTAATATTGTTTAACGAATTAATTAATCTATACAATTAGCTATGCATGCAAAATAGTTCACGTCTATATTATCTGACAAATACCAATTATTTGTTAAAGGATTAAATTGAAGACCGGTAAGGTCTTTTAGGTAAAAATTTTTTTGCTTAATGATATTGTATAATTCTGATGGTTGTAGAAATTTTGAATGATTATGTGTATTAATGGGCACCCATTTTAGTGTATATTCTGCAATAATTATTGCTTGAGCATAAGATTTCATAGTGCGGTTAATAGTTGAAAGAATAAGAATTCCATTTGGTTTTATTAACTTTAGCAAATTTTGAATAAATTCTTCTTGATTTGCAACATGTTCTACTACTTCTAGACATAATACAACATCATATAAATTTTTAGGGAAAATATTAATATATTCTTCAACGGTGCTATTAACAAAATTTATTTTAAGATTAAGTTTTTTTGCCTGTTCGGAAGAAGCTTCTATATTATGTTTATTTGCATCAATAGCTGTAACATTTGCTCCTAACTCGCAGATAGGAATAGTAACTAGACCACCGCCACAACCTATATCTATAATATCAAGATTTGCTAATGGATTTGTATTTTTTATAGAAATTTTATGAATATCAAAATGTTCTATGATTTTATCGCTAATATATTTTAATCTTAATGGATTTATTTTATGTAAAATTTTAAATTCACCAGATTTATCCCACCATTCTTTTGAGGTCTTGTTAAATTTGTTTAATTCTTTTTGATCAATTGATGAGTTTTTAGTCATTTAATTTTTAAAAAATAAGATAAGTTATTTAATTCGCAAATTATTCTTCAAAAGGTTACTCTAAAATGATATAATGTTCAACGATTAAAATAATGGCTATTTGCAAGTAATAATATATGGCTTTAATTGTCCAAAAGTTTGGCGGTACATCTGTTGCAGATATTCCAAGGATTCAGAAAGTAGCGCAAATTATCTTGAAAGAATATCAGGCTGATAATAAGCTTGTAATAGTGGTGTCTGCTATGGCTGGTGTTACTAATTCCTTAATTAGTAGATGTAATGAGGTTTCAAAGTTAAATGCATATGATCATATGCAGGAATATGATGCTATTGTTGCTAGTGGCGAGATATTGACCTCAGGGCTTCTTGCCCTTGAGTTACAAAGGCTTGGTCTAAAAGCGAGGTCAATACAAGCTTGGCAAATACCTATTTTAACAGATGATGTTTTTGCCAATGCCAAGGTGGAATCAATAAATTCTAGCTTTATTCATGAATTGTTAGAAAATGGCGTTATACCAGTCATTACAGGTTTTCAAGGAGTAACTATCAACAAACAAATTACTACAATTGGTAAGGGTGGATCTGACACAACAGCTGCGCTTATTGCTGCTGCAATTGATGCATCAAGACTTGATATTTATACTGATGTTATAGGAGTGTTTACTGCAGATCCAAGGATTATTCATGATGCTTCTAAGATTGACTATATTTCTACTGATCAAATGCTTACATTAAGTAGTTGTGGAGCTAAAGTACTTCACCCAAGAGCAGTTCTTGCAGCTAGTAGGTATAAATTCGATATGAAAGTGTTATCTTCTTTTGATGATAACAACGGCACGTTAATAAGTTCAAATAATTTTGACAGGAGATTCTCAATGGAAAATAGATTAATCACAGCAATAACATCAAATAAAAATATTATTCAAATTGAAATTACTTGTATGTCTAATAATTTTATAGAATTAATTAACAAATTTAGCAAAGAATGTTTAATTGTAGATAAAGTAAAGATTTGTGATTCTAATAAAATGACTTTAGTTGCGGCTTTGGCTGATAAAAATAAATTTGAAGTAATTTTGGATAATTTGAAAAATATTGATAAAATATTAACTTATGATGTTAAATCAAACATTTCTACAGTAACAGCAGTGGGATATGGTATAAAAAATGATAATGGGATTTGTTTTGGCATTATTAATTTATTAAATGACCAGCAGATAAAAATAAAAGAAATTGATGTAACTGAAACTAATTTTACAGCAACTTTAGAAGATCAAGATACCGAAAAAGCTATTAAGTTATTACATAAGTATTTTAAAATGTAACTAAAGATATAAAAGCTTTGTGTCAATTAGCTAATAAACTTATAATATCATCTTCTAATAGTTTAAATTTACCTAGTGATCCATGTATATTGTTGATTACTATAACAAAACTATTTAACTCTCCTTTTTTATTGTAAAAATACCCTAAAAGGCTTACTACCCCAGTTAAGGTACCTGTTTTTGCGTATATCTTAGTATTTTTTGTATATCTATTTTTTAAAGTACCTTCTTCTCCTGGGGTAGCGAGTGTTGATAATATCTCTAAGAAATTAGTTTTTTTTGATATTGCTTCTAATATCTGGTCAATTTGAGCAACTGTTAAGTAATTGAGTCTCGATATTCCAGAACCATCTTCAATGGAAGATAAATTTATATCAACCCCTGTATGTTTATGAACCAATTGTTTTAATAGTTTTGTAGTATCACACCACTCCATTGGTCTATTACCTAGCTCCTTTATCAAATCTTCGTTAATGCTACTAGCTTCAGCTAGTAAATAGTCGGTAACAAAATTATCTGATTTTTTCATAGCGTTACTAACAATTGTAAAAAAATTATTATTTTTTACTGCTATTATCTCTGCATTATTAGATGATTGTGATGTTAATATCTTGCCATTTAGTAATTTTATATCATGTTTTTCTAAAAGATGACTCAATATCAAAGCAACATTTTCAAAATGATTATGTGTAACAGCTCCTATTATTGATGATTCACTTGATTCTTTTGTTGTCAATAAGCGTTGAAAATTGACCCACTAAGTGCGTCCAAAATTGACCCACTTCGATTACAAAATATTAGCTTCTTTTTTTCATACGATGACTCTCGTTTCCAGTTTCTATAATATCACAATTGTGGCAAATTCTATCAAGCAATG